>NZ_AKIS01000153.1:0-21323 GCF_000277005.1 Pontibacter sp. BAB1700
GATCGATTGCTCAGCGTACGTGCTGTACTGATGATCAGACGTCGTGGGGGCCCCTGTACAAGAGCATCTTCGGCAGCCTGTGGGGCATAGGCATTGCCTTCGCGGTGATGGTGCTTTGGGTGCTCGTGCCGGTGCTGGCCTCCAGAAGAGCTTTTACCAGAAGGGATCTGTAAATGATGTGAAACACCTGCTGCCTGGTTAAGTGATAAGACAGTGTTATTAGACAAAAGAGCGCAAACCCTGAGGTCTGCGCTCTTTTGTTTTTGATGGATTTGGATGAAATCTGCCTTTGTTATCCGTATTAAAAAATAGGGAGAAGGGTGTAATACGCTGCTGATTGCGGTATATACTTGCCCAAATTGAACTGAAATGAAAGGTCTGCGTAAACAAGGGCCAAGAATGTTTAACGATTGCTCACCTTAACTATCCAGAACTATGACAAATCAACTCTTTTCATTAAACAGAACGCTACGAGATCTTATGCCAAGTTCTATCAGGTATAGTGTAGTAGCACTCTTCTGCGGCTCTTTACTTTTTAGCTGTTCATCAGGTGATAACGAGAATAATTCTGCCGAATCACAGGAACAAACCGGATTGGCTCACCAGCAGGAACAGGCCCCTGTAGAGGATGATGGCAAAGGTATAGGACCTGTTTCTTCTATAGAAATAAGCGAGAATATCGATGATGCGTTGGCGGCTGAAGGTAAGACCATCTTTGAAGGAAAGTGCTCCGCCTGCCATACCCTGACAGCTGATAAAGTGGTGGGCCCGGGCCTGCTGGGAGTAACCGAAAAACGCAAGCCAGAATGGATCATGAACATGGTGATCAACCCGGAGGAAATGACTAAGAAAGACCCCACCGCCAAGAAACTATTGGCTGAGCACTTAACACAGATGACCAACCAGAACATCAACGAGCAGGACGCGCGCGCTATACTGGAGTTCTTAAGACTGAATGACCTTCAGGCACAAGGAAAGTAAACTAAACCCCTTATATCATGGAAGTACTAAAGCAGAAGTTAAAAAGAATAGCACCAAAGTTAGGCTTTATGTCGATGATGATGGCAGGCGCGGTATTGCAGGGATGTGGAGGTGGAGAAGGAAATCAGAAATCCGGCACAGTTGACTCTGATGCCGCCGCCGCCGTTTATGTTCCGCCTGGGCAACACGATGAATATTATTCTTTCCTATCAGGAGGTTTCAATGGGCAGGTTTCAGTCTACGGACTTCCATCGGGCAGGCTGCTGAAAGTTATACCTGTCTTTACGCAGTTCGCTGAAAACGGCTACGGTTACAACGAAGAGACAAAGCCCATGCTGATGACCTCACACGGCTTCGTGCCCTGGGATGATCTGCACCACCCCAAACTCTCCCGCTCCGACGGTATGGCCGATGGTAAGTACCTGTACGTGAACGGCAACAACACGCCACGTGTAGCTAAGGTGGACCTGACCACATTTGAGACAGTGGAGATCATGGAGATCCCGAACTCTGCCGGTAACCACTGCTCGCCATACCCAACCAACAACAACGAGTACATACTGGCGGGTACGCGTTTCAGTGTGCCGATAAACACAGATAAAGCCGGGATGGGAGATGCCAGTCTTTCCGAGTATAAGGACAAGTTCCGCGGCTCTATCTCTTTCATCAAAACGAATGAAGACGATGGCCACATGGAACTGGACTTCCAGATACTGGTACCCGGCTTTGATTATGACCTGGCCAATGGCGGCAAAGGTCCTTCCGGTGACTGGGTGTTCTTTACGACTTACAACACCGAGAAGTCTTCCACACTGAAAGAACTGGGAGCATCCCAGAACGACCGCGATTACCTGGCGGCCATCAACTGGAAACTGGCAGCCAAGTATGCCGCCGAAGGGAAGGCACACGAGATGCCAGCCAACTATTACCACAACACGATGGACCACAACTCCCATATCGCCAAGTCTACCGTGAAGAAATCAGTGCGCTACCTGCTGCCGGAAGAGTGCCCGGGCATGATGTACCTGATCCCGGCGCCTAAGTCGCCGCACGGCATCGACGTGGACCCGACAGGGGAGTACATGGTGGTGAACGGAAAACTGGCCGCCACGCTTCCTGTGTTCTCTTTCTCTAAAATGCAGCAGGCCATCGAAAACAAGGACTTTGACGGCGAGGTGAATGGTATACCTGTATTCAAGTATGAATCGGTTCTTTACGGCGAAGTACAGGAGCCTGGTTTAGGACCATTGCACACGGAGTTTGATGGCAGAGGCAATGCGTACTCTACCATGTTTGTGTCGTCGGAAGTAGTGAAGTGGAATGTGAAAGACCTGCAGGTACTGGACAGAATGCCGGTTTACTACTCCCCAGGCCACCTGATGATTCCGGGCGGCGACACGAGAGAGCCAGATGGCAAATACCTGGTCGTGATGAACAAGATCACCAAGGACCGCTACCTACCAACCGGGCCTGAACTGCTGCACTCCGCACAGCTGATCGACATCAGCGGAGATAAAATGCGGATGCTGCTCGATTTCCCGACCCTGGCAGAGCCGCACTACGCCCAGGCGATACAGGCAGACAAGGTGGCACCAAATAGCGTCAAATTCTTTAAGCTGGACGAAAACACGCACCCGGAGGCTGTGAAGAAAGAATCTGACGTGAGCGTGACGCGGCAGGGTAGGACCGTTAAAGTGAACATGACCTCTATCCGAAGCCACTTTACGCCGGATAATATCGAGGTGTGCAGGTAGGTGATACGGTCATCTTCCATGTGACCAACCTCGAGCAGGACTGGGACGTGCCGCACGGCTTTGCGATCATGGGCGCCAACAATGCTGAAACCCTGATCATGCCGGGTGCCACGCAGTCGCTGAGGTGGGTACCGAAGCAGGAAGGCGTTTACCCGTTCTACTGCACGGACTTCTGTTCGGCCCTGCACCAGGAAATGCAAGGCTACGTGCGGGTGTCGCCAAGGGGATCCAACGTCCCTATCAAGTTCTCGACAGGAGAAAAGAAACCGGTCCCTCCGGCCCAGGCAAGCGTAAACTAAGATTAGCTGATTGTGTAAGACAGCGGAGTTTGTTAAAACCAGGCTTCGCTGTCTTTTTATACCTCCAACCTAAATAGGAAATTATGCGCATATACCTGAGAATACTGATGGTAATAGCCGCTTTGTCGCTGGGCACACTGTTTTTCTTCCCGATGTGGAAGATTTACCTGGAGGCGCCGCAGTACCCCGAGGGGCTGGAACTGCACATCTGGATAAACAAGCTGGGCGGAAGCTCTGACCACGTGCTCCAGAACTTCAATATCCTGAACCACTACATCGGCATGGAGGCCATTCATCCGGACTCTTTTGCCGAGCTCAAGTACATGCCCTACATCGTCATCTTCTTTATGATGACGGGCGTGCTGGCTGGGATTCTCGGGAAAAGAAAACTGGTGCTGTACTGGGTGATTCTGTTGGCCATAGCTGGTGCAGCTGGCATCGCAGACTTTTACCTCTGGCTGCATAAGTTCGGCACCAACCTCGACCCGGAAGCTCCCATCAAAGTGCCGGGCATGACCTACATCCCGCCGCTGCTGGGTCACAAGGCGCTGCTCAACTTTAATGCGCTTTCGCTGCCCGCCTGGGGGAGCCTGGGCATCTTCCTGGCTATCGTTATAGGCGGACTCGTATACCTGTTAAGCAGGCGTAAAACTTATTTCACTTAAACCGAAAATCTTCGACATGCTACACAAAACCACCCTTTACACACTGAGCCTACTACTCCTGCTGATAGGAGCCGCAGGTTGCTCGGTGGAGCCGAAACCCGTGCCCTATGGTGAGGCTAACTGCGTCCATTGCCAGATGACCGTGTCTGACAGCCGGTATGGCGCTGAGCTGGTAAACGACAAGGGCAAAGCTTTTTTCTTTGATTCGGCGGAGTGCCTGGCCGCTTACGCACTGGAGCAGCCGGAACTGAGCGATGCTGCGGCTTACCTGCTGGTAACGGACTTCACCAACCCTGATAACCTGGTTGAGGTAGACAAGGCACACTTTCTGCAAAGCCGGGAGCTACCCAGCCCCATGGGCATGTACCTGACAGCGGTGGCAGACGAGGCCACAGCCAGCAGGCTGCAACAGGAGTATGGAGGCCGCCTGCTGAACTGGGAAGGGGCAAAAGAAGCCGTTAAAAACAATGAAAAACCTGAGTAAAAAGATAGTAGTTTGGACAGCATGCACTTTAGTGTTGCTGCTAACGAGCCTGCAGGCGGTTGGCGGCACACTAAAGGTATGCACCAACTGCACCTATACCTCCGTGAAACAGGCCGTAAGCCAGGCGAAGGCCGGCGACGTGGTGCTCGTGGACGGCGGCGTGTACCTGGAGTCAGGTATAGAGATCACCCAGCCCATCCGCCTGATCGGGCAGAACAACCCGGTGATAGATAGTAACAACAGCGGTCAGATCATCACGGTGTTGTCTGACAACGTAACCATTCAGGGTTTCACGCTGCAGAACGTAGCCACCAGCTATACCCGCGACGACGCTGCCATCCGGGTCAGGCAGCAAAACAACATCCAGATCCTCGACAACACCATCCTGAAAACCTATTACGGGATATACCTGCAGTATTCGGATGGCATCGTTGTTAAGGGCAATGTGGTAAAAGGGGAGAACGTGGGCAGAACCGAGTCCTCGCTGGGCAATGCCATTCATGTGTACTATACAGACGATGTGCAGATAATAGGGAACGAGGTGCAGGGCCACCGGGACGGCATCTACCTGGAGACAGTGAAAAACAGCACCGTGGAGCGTAACCTCAGCCACCAGAACAGCCGCTACGGCCTGCACTTTATGTTCTCGGACGGGAATGCCTATACCCATAACATCTTCCGGAAAAACGGGCAGGTGTGGCGGTGATGTATACCACAAACGTCCGGATGGAGCACAACGTGTTTGAGGATAACTGGGGTGCAGCATCGTACGGTCTGCTTCTGAAAGAAATAAACAACAGTGTTATTTACAACAACACATTCCGGCGCAATACCACAGGTATACACATGGAAAGTTCGAGCCGCCTTGATTTCAGAAACAACGATTTTGAGCGCAACGGCTGGGCCATTAAACTGATGACTACCTGTATACAGGACACCTTCCGGCTCAACAACTTCACCGGAAATTCCTTTGACATCAGTACCAACGGAAATGCGCAGCACAACCACTTTGAGCACAACTACTGGGAGAAGTATAGCGGCTACGACCTGGACAAAAACGGAGTAGGCGATGTGCCCTACCGGCCGGTGAGTCTGTACTCCATGCTGATCGAGCGGGTGCCGCCTTCGGTGATGCTGATGCGTAGCTTTATGGTAGACCTGCTCGATAACATGGAAAGAGTGCTGCCAAGTATCATTCCACAAAACCTGGTGGACGAGCGCCCCTTGATGAAGAAAGTGAATCATGATAACAATAGAGAATTTGTACAAGTCCTACGGCAAGCTGCAAGTGCTCCGTAACGTGAGCGTTGAGCTGGACAAAGGCAAAGTCATATCCATAATAGGGCCGAACGGCTCTGGCAAAACCACCATGAGCAAGTGCATACTGGGCATGGTGCTGCCTGACAGCGGCGATATCAGATTCAATGGCGAGAGTGTGCTGAAAAAGTACGCCTACCGCAGCCAGATCGGTATATGCCCCAGATCGGAAAGTATCCCGAGAACATGAAGATCCGGCAGGTGATCGAAATGATCCGTGACATCCGCAAGGATGCTGCCGTTGATGATGAACTGATTGGTTTGTACCGGCTGGAAGAGATGTACGAAAAGCGGATGGGCGCACTGTCAGGCGGTACGAAGCAGAAAGTGAGTGCGGCACTTGCCTTCATGTTCGACCCGCAGGTGCTTATTCTCGATGAACCAACCGCTGGTTTGGACCCTTTTGCAGCTGAAATACTGAAAGGCAAAATCCTGAAAGAGAAAAAGAAAGGTAAACTGATTCTGATTACTTCGCATGTGATGAGCGAAGTGGAAGAGGTGGCGGATGAGGTGCTGTGCCTGGTGGATGGCAGTGTGATGTTCTATGAAACGATTTCTGACTTAAAAGCGCAAACACAGGAAACCAGATTGAGCCGAGCCGTTGCCAAAATCATGAACGAAGGATACAAGCCATGAACAAGATCATCAAATACGTACTCTACGACATCGTCAGGAACAAGATTATCGTTGCCTATACCTTGTTCTTGCTGTTGCTCTCCATCGGGTTGTTTAACCTGGGGGGCAGTCCTGACAAGGGCCTGCTGAGCCTTTTGAACCTGGTGCTTTTGACCGTGCCTTTGATCAGCATCGTCTTCGGCACGACCCACTTCTACAACTCCTACGAGTTCATGGAGCTGCTGGTGTCCCAGCCCATCCGGCGCAGCAAGATCTTCATGAGCGAGTACCTGGGGGTGTCGCTTTCCCTGTCAGCCGCCTTCATGATCGGGGTGGGTGTACCGGTGCTGCTCTTCGCGCCCGGCGCCACGGGCCTGTACCTGGTGCTGACAGGTATCTTTATCACCTTTATCTTCGTGGCGCTGGCCTTCCTGGCCTCGGTCATCACCCGCGACAAGGCCAAAGGGATAGGTATAGCGCTGCTGCTCTGGTTCTACTTTGCCCTGATCTACGACGGTATCGTCTTGTTTATTCTCTACTCTTTTGCCGACTACCCTTTGGAGTATGCCACCCTGGCGCTGACGGCTCTCAACCCGGTGGACCTGGGCCGCGTGCTGGTGCTGCTCAACCTGGACGTGTCGGCCATGATGGGCTACACCGGGGCCCTGTACAAGAGCATCTTCGGCAGCCTGTGGGGCATAGGCATTGCCTTCGCGGTGATGGTGCTTTGGGTGCTCGTGCCGGTGCTGGCCTCCAGGAGGATATTTAAGAGGAGGGATATGTGAATCAGGTTGCTATACCTAATGCAACAGCTATACCTGGGCCAGAGGCCCCACGATACATAACGCGAGCGTTGACACTTGCGCCATGACCGAGACCGCCGCCACACCAGTACAACAGACAGTGAAAGCAAAACCAACTTTACTGATTATTCCGTCTTGGAGTCGTCACCGTATCAACTTCAAATGCGGCTGTGTCGTCCTGCATTTCCAGTTGTGGGTTGATCTCTTCGCCAGAACCAATCTCTACACTTTCATCCATACTTTCAGTGCCACGTGTATCAGTAGCGGTATCGTGCGTGGTATTGTCCGAACTGCAGGAGAAGAAGAAAATGCCAATAAAAATTATAAATGCCTTTTTCATAGTCGTGTTCATTGGTAACAGACTTTACAACGGATAACAGGCGGCTTCGTTTCATGGTATGGCGTTGGGAATCAGGTAGTACTATTCTGAAACATATAAAACAAACCGCCCTGTCCGTTGCTTTTGGCCTAACGAACAGGGCGGTTTAGCTGGAGGTAAGATTTACTTACTGGTTATCTGAAGCGTACCATTCTGCAAAGGATTTCTCTGTTTCCCAGAGCTTGAGGCTATGCAGCCTGACCTGCGGCGGTAATAAATGCCTGAGCTTCTGTTTGAAATCGATCAGCATATTCTCGCATGTCGGCTGGAAGGGCGTGAGCACCAGTTTATGACTAAGGTGCCGCAGCGCCTCCACCAGCTCCAGCGGCGCATCATGCCGCAGCAAGAGCGCATGGTCGATCGGCTCGATGATCGTTTCCTGCACGATCTTTTTCAGCTCCTTGAAGTCCATCACCATGCCGTCGTTCGGGTGCGTCTCGCTCACGATGGGTGTGCCGATGATGGTTACTTCCAGTTTGTAAGAATGCCCGTGTATGTTATGGCAGCCCCCTTTGTAATTCTGGAGGGCATGTGCTGCCTCGAATGTGAACAGGCGGGTTAATCGTATGCTACTCATGTTCGGTTTATATCTTCTGATTCGCCAACTGTAATTGGTCTTCTGCGTCCAGTAATTCATCCAGCATCAGCACGCGCTTCTCCAACTGATCCTTGAACAGAACAGGTAGCTGCTCTTTGTAATAGCTTATACCTTGCTGCAGGTTTTGCCAGAAGTTCTGCAGGTATTTCTCCTGCTTGTCGGTCATGCTCTCCTGCAACTCTGCCTTCTTGTTCTTCCAGTAGTCCACGTACATCCGCAGCTCGTTGACGAACACGTGCGGACGGTAGGTGTTGTTGAGCACGTTCGTGCGGCCGTAAATATGGTCCACCATCTCCTGCAGCTTGAAGATGTTAGAGAAGTAGGCCAGATTCGGTCCCGGGCAAATGGCCACCGGTCTGGACGCGACAGCTTTGCGTGCTATACCTAGTTTTACGAGGGCTGTGTTGGCAAGTCCTTCACAGAGGCACTCTTTCTCCAGTACTTTGGCTTCCTGGGCTTTGTATTCCGCTTCCGGCAAACCTAATCCCTGCAACTGCACGAGCTTGTTGCGCTGGTACTTGCGGGAGGCGGTGCAGATGGGCTCTTTCGTGAAGTCTGTGTTGGAGACAAGGTGCTTCTTCTCGCACGGACTGCCCGGCTTGCCTTTTTCAATGCGGGACAGTGTAAGAGCTTCAGAACTTGTGCCGCGTAGCGAGTTGAAGGGTACTCCAAGCGGGGAAATCGGGCTCAGGTACAGGTCTTCTTTTTTGGCACGTGCCAGCTTCTCCATTGTTTCTACGTCTACCGTAGTGGCTTCGGGTACAAGCAAAAACGGTGTGCCCCAACCGGCTGCGTCCATGCCGTAGTGCTCCAGCAGGAAGCTGTGCTCCTCGGCTGTGCCAATACCCCCCTGCATCGTAATGTGCATGCTTGGCGCAGTGGCTGGCACGGTATAGCCTTTGGTTGTGAGGGCATTGCTAAACAAGGTATAGAGCTCCTCCTGCATCGCCTGTCGGTTCTGCTTGAACTCCTCCAGGATCGGGCCGATCAGGTAGCCGTCTGTGGCAAAAGCGTGCCCACCGCAGTTCAGGCCCGACTCAATACGAAACTCCGATACCCAGATACCTTTCTTAGCCAGGATCTTGCCCTGCACAAATGCCGAGCGGTAATCACTCACTTTGATCACCACCTGTTTCTGCAGGTAGCCGTTTTCATCTGGGAAGAAGCACGGGAATTGTTCCAGGTAACTGTAGAGGCGCATGTTCATACCAGCCGAGAAGATCACCGAAGCGTGCACGGTACTCTTTGCAAAACCACGCAGTGCGGCCAGTGCGTCGGAGTACTCCGATGGCAGCGGATTGCCGTCTTTGTCATAATTGGTTTTGTCGAGCTTCGTCATGATGTTCACATCGATACTTCCTGGTACCACAGCCTGGCGCAGCTCATCCTGCATGATCTTTTTCAGCTCCGGATTGTTGGTCTGCACCATCTTCTGATAGAGAACCTTGAGCGGCGCCTGGTCAGGCAGCAGCAAAAAGTACTTGGTCAGGCGCGACTCCGCATCAAATGACTCCTGTTTCAGGCTTTCCACTTGCTGCTTCACAATACGGTCGGCCAAATTGAGGTACTCTGTGATGCGACGGGCGCGGTAGTCCTCTTCTTTAGGGGTGATGGGCGTGAAGCGCTCCTGGTATACCTGACTGTAGTGCTGTCGCATCTGTTCGATCAGGGTATCGTCGCTCAGCGAGATAACCGATGAAATGCCGTACTGCGCCACTTTCATGGGCGAGTCGATGGAAAAGGCCAGACCCATAACCGGGATGTGGAAGGTGTGCGGTGTGTTTTTGATCATGAATGAAAATGCTGTATCGATTTACTGATTGGTTACTTTTTGTTTTGTCTCTAGCCCATTTTGTCTGAATCTCTACATAGGGCCCCTACCCCAAGGATTTACAGGATTAGAGGATTTTCAGGATTCTCGCATATACCGGGTCATCCCCCTGCCCCCTTCAAAGGGGGACTTTCTTGCAAGATGATTCCCCTCTTGAGAGGGCAGGGGTGTGTTAATCGTTCCAAGAGCGTCCCCCTTTGAAGGGGGCAGGGGGATGATCACTCTCTGCGAACTTACAACCCCCGCCGCTTCATCTCCGCCTCCAGCAAACTCAACTCCCTGCCCATCTGCCCGGCAATGGACGTATTCTCCTCCGCCCGCCGGATCATATAAGGCAGCGTAGTGGCCACATCGCCGTAGGGCAGATATTTGGAAGCATTGAAGCCGGCGCTGGCCAGGTTGTAGGTCAGGTTGTCGCTCATGCCGTAGAGCTGCGAGAAGTAGATACACTTGCGGTGGTCAGCTATACCCCGGCGGTTGATCTGGTTGACAAGGTAGCGGGTGCTGGCTTCGTTGTGCGTCGCGGCGCAAAGTTCTACTCTATGTAGATTTTGCAGACAGATGTCGATGGCTTTGTCAAAGCTGTGATCGGTGTCGGCTTTGATGCTGAATACCGGGCTCGGATAGCCATACTCTGCGGCTCGTTCCTGCTCTTTCTCAATGTAGGCGCCCCGCACGATCTTTATACCCAGCACCACATCATAGCCTTCGCTTCTTTTGAGCAGATCGGTGAGGTAAGCGATGCGGTCCGTGCGGTACATTTGCAACGTGTTGAACACCACGGCACGGTGCTCGTTATAGCGCAGCATCATCTTTTCGGCCAGCTCGTCCATGGCCTGCTGCAGCCAGCTTTCCTCTGCGTCAATGTATACCGTAATGTTGGCCTCGAAGGCGGCTTTGCAGATCAGGTCGAGCCTGTTTTCTGTGCGCTGAAAGGCAGCTGTTTCCTCGGCTGTAAGCAACTCGCCTTCCTGCAATTTCTGGAAAATGTCGCGGGAGCCTATACCTGTCAGTTTCACACTGATATAAGGAATTTCCCCAGTGACTTTTGCCAGCCGGATGTTGCGCATGATCTCGTCGAGTACGTAGTCGAAACCGTCTTCGTCTTCCTTCGCTTCAGCGGCGTAATCGAGCACGGTGTATACCTTGGCTTTGGCCATGCGGCGGATGGCTAGCTGTGCCTGCTGCGCCGTTTCTCCTCCGCAAAAGTGACGGTAGATCGTATTTTTTACCAGGCCTTTTATCGGCAGCCCAAGCTTAAGCGCCCAGACTGTGGCGATGCCGCCCAGTTTGACTAGCGTGGGCTTACCCATCATCCTGAATAGGAAGTGGGCAAGTTTAAGTTCTTCATCCGTTTTATTGCTAAAAGCGATTTTAAGATCTTCCGGATCGAATAATGTAGTTGGTTGTATGGTAGTGACGCCCATGTGTGTAATTTGATAGGATAGATGCCATCTTAACAGGATATATGGCATGACAAGGTAGGCTAATTTCAAGCCCTCAGAAATGAGCATCGTTAGTCAAAATAATGACATAGGTCATTTTCTATGTATTTATTTTTACATCCGGTTAGAGGTTTGTTAATTATTGTATGTGAGTGACTTAAGTCATTTTATAAGCAGGTATAGATGGGTAGACTTGCAGTATAATTTAACCTAAACGTCTCATGAATACCCCCGATATATTGACCCCCGAACTCATCAACCCGCTGACCTACCAGAGCTTCAGACAACTGGTTGATGAACTTGTAGCCAACAACCAAACTTCAGGTCCGGAGCAAACCGAAGAGCGCATTGGCTATACCAGGCTGAACCAGCAGCGCATGAAGCGCGTCGAGAAGCAATTTGCCATCAACCCTGACTTGCTTGCAGCCCTGCAGCAACCGCGCCCTGAGTGGCATTGGGTAGTGCTGGTGGAGTCGTGGTGCGGCGACGGAGCGCAGCAACTGCCTGCTCTTGCCGCTATTGCTGACGCCGTGCCGACCATCGAACTGACTATTATTCTGCGCGACGAAAACCCGGCCTGGATGGACACCTGCCTTACCAACGGAAGCCGCGCTATACCTAAGTTGATTTGCCTGAACGCCGAAACGAACGAGCGCCTGTTCACCTGGGGGCCGCGACCGCTGGCGATACTCGAACAAGTGCTGCACTTTAAAGAGGAGAACCCAAATGCGACGAAAGAGGAGATAGGTACACTGGTGCATACGCAGTATGCGAAAGACCGCAGCCAATCGCTGCAGCAGGACTTGTTGCGCCTGGCACAACAGGCTATACCTGTGCAGGAAAAAGAGGAGGGAGTGGTATCATGAAGCTAATCATCATCGCCATATTTCTGGCCAGCCTGACCTCGATGTGCGGACACGAGCGCGATCTGGAAACAGAGCATACTGAAGTAATTAACGAAGAGCAAACGCTGGCCCTGAACGGCACCGAGCGTTGGCAGGCCGACGAGCCGACCAACCGCCACATCGCCCAATTGCAAGCTATGCTGCAGGAGTTTAAGCTGCAGGCCGAGAACAATTCGGCAGAAGCTTACAACGATTTGGGGTCTTCGATGAAAGCCGAACTGCAACAGCTCTTCAAAGACTGCCGCATGAAAGGGCCCGACCACGACATGCTGCACGTATACCTGGTGCCGCTGGTGGAGGATGTGAACGTGCTGGCCGAAAAAGACGAGCACCTGTCTGAACAGGCATTAGCACGGGTAAGCACGCGACTAAAAGAATACAACACCTATTTTAAATAAACGATGGTGGAGGTAAAGGCGCAGCGGCAACCTATAACGGAACAGGACACCCTGGTGCGGGCTCGGCTTGCGCTCGGGTATTTTGTGCTGGTGGCAGTGCTGGGCCTTTTCCTGCGCTGGCTGATGGTGTCGCCGGTGGTGGGGGTGAACTACAAGAACTTCCTGCACGCGCATTCGCATGTGGCTTTGCTGGGCTGGCTTTACTGCGCCTTTTTTGCAGCTTTGCTATACATTTTTCCAGCCTCTACCTCCGCTGACCGCCGCTCATTCCGACGGCAGTTTTTTCTGACGCAGGTATCGGTGCTGGGCATGCTGTTCACCTTTCCCGTGCAGGGCTATGCGCTGTTTTCCATCATCTTCTCGACCATGCACATTTTGCTCAGCTACTGGTTTGCCCGCAGCTACTGGCGTTATGTGCAGCACAACGTCGACACCAGCACACACGCCATTTCTCTGAAGTACATCGGGGCGGCCTTGCTGTTTATGGTGCTGTCGTCCTTCGGTCCCTGGGCAATGGGGCCGATTATGGCGAAAGGCACCATTGGCGGCGAACTCTACTACTCGGCCATCTATTTTTACCTGCACTTCCAGTACAACGGCTGGTTCACCTTTGCCGTGCTCGGCTTGCTGTTCTGGTTTCTGGAGCGCCACCACATCACGTTCAACCGCCGCTGGGCCATGCGGGCTTTCTGGCTATTGGCGCTGGCCTGTCTGCCCGCCTATGCGCTCTCGGTGCTCTGGACCAAACCTGCGGACTGGGTATATGCCATCGGGTATGTGTCGGTGGCGATGCAACTGGCGGGCTTGCTATACCTGGCAAAAGTGCTGCGGCAGGTATGGGCCGAGGTGGTGCCTTTGGCGTGAAGCCCTGGGTGCGGGCGCTGGCAGGTATGGCGCTGTTCTTTTTCGTGCTGAAGCTGGCCTTGCAGACGGCCTCCGCTTTCCCGTACATGGCCGACCTGGCCTATAAACTCCGCTACTTCATCATCGGCTATCTGCACCTGTCCTTGCTCGGCTTTGTGTCGCTCTTCGTGCTTGGCTTCCTCCTGCAGCAAGGCCTCTACCAACTCGGCCGATATGGCGGTATCGGGCTGGTGCTTTTCCTGACGGGCTTCTTCGCCACGGAATTGCTGCTATTCGGGCAGGGCACTTTGCTCTGGCTCGGGCTAACGGCTTTTCCGAGTTTCAACTGGCTGATGTTCTGGGCGACTGTGCCCATGCCGCTGGGGTTGGGAATGTTGTTTATGGGGCAGCGGGGGGTGAGGGTGAGTGGGGTGGTTGTCTGTTCTTAATTTTTAAATTAGGATTTGCTGAATAGCTGGGGCTATAAGTCTTTTCTGTTACTGCGCAAAACTACAAGTCATGCAATATTCAGAGCCGCCATCTTCTTCATATATTACATTACCCATACAATCATCATATAAACAGTCTTTTCTTATAACATCTGTTTCTTCGTCACAGTTATAACATTTCAAAGTAGTACTAGTAGATGAGTTAGGGCTTAAAATAGCCCATTTCAGCTTATATTCATCATACTCTCTTTCGAATCCATCTTTGCAATAAGGGCAAATATATCTTCTTTGCTTTATGTTGAAATTACTATGTTTAAGAAACTCACTCTTCCCAATTTTGTCTAGAACATAATCTAATTTTTCAGCAAAATTTGCTTGTTCTGCTCTAGCGTCAAAATAAGACATTATTGGATGTTCCCAATTTAAACGTCGCATTTCATTCCACCATTCATCTTTGCCTAAGAATGTAGTGAAACAGTTTAGTATGTCTACCAATATATCCCTAGGATTCAGGTTTTTAGAAGAAAATCCATGAACAATTTCATTTCGAACTTTCCTGATTCTTTCTAAGAATACTACTGTTACTTGAGATACTTGACTTCCTGCTACAGCGCAATAAGTATATAATAGGGACTCTGCACCTATGGTAAATAATTCATTAAAATCCTTGGTGTTTTGGTTAGGAAGTACTGGCCAGTCAGTACGTTTATTGTCTATAAGTAACATAGGGGAATGATTACAAATAGTTGCTTTCATTATGGCTTCTATACCTGATGTAATAATATAATTGCAGTTCTGTAGTGAGGTTGTGAAAAATCGTATATTTCTTTAGTTAATTCATCTTCAAGCTCAAAGTCATCTATTTGTTTGTCAATATTATATAGTGTATCTATTGCCTGAGCCCAACACTCTTTAGCAATTTTTTCATAGTCTGTATAACTTGGGATGTTTGTTATCATGTTGTTATTTACAACTTTTTTAAATTACACATATGTGTAACTTTAGGGATTTAGCAACGATTATAATCATTAAACCTGATTTGAAACTCCGCACGTTATCCTGACTAATGAAGCCCTTATAAGATGTAACGATTTTTTTCAATGTATACATCCTAAAAATATGTTGCCAAATTTTTTTCTTGCAATGTCGGACAAATTTTTACCACAAAGGTCTGATATATAAAGTCCGTAAGGTTCGACTTTTAAAGTTGCGTCGGCAATGGGGTCATTAGTATAAAGTTTAGAACCTTCATTGAAAAATGTGTAACGTATGCTCGCCCACAATTCAAATCCAAGTTCAATATCCATGTCTGGTTCGTAACCGGAGTTATTGCCAGCCTTTACAGTTTTTGTAACTAGTCCTAGTGCATCTTTAAGTTGTATTGAAACGATATGAGCCGCGAGGTCTGCAAGTTGAATACCTTTAATTTCTAGTGAATTCTGTTCTAAATTAAATTCACAGCGCTTAATTTTTAATGAAGCTATTAATTGTTCGGCTTTATCTCTTGACGTAAACATTCCTTGGTCTACATAAACGCAGATAGGTTCAGTAATACTTTCATTACTATCTATAAATTGCTTCACAGCTTTTATACACTCAAAGCCAAGTTGCTCTCTACTTGCCCTTGGAATAACTACAATCCCAAGTCTGCAACTGTCGACAAGTAATCCTTTTAGTCGTTCACGTACTTGCGCTTTTTCAGGCTCTTTAGAATAGCTCGCACTACTTTTAAATTCAAACTTGTCGGGATCAAATCCACAAGATTTAGTAATCTCAATAATTTTTTCGTTTATGTCAACGTCTGAATAGACGCAAGCACCGATTATAAAATCAGCTTCATCGTGAATACTTTCGTCTATGTAAAATTGTCCCATTATAATTATAGCAAACAGTTTCTTATAAATTATACTCAACCTAAGGCCTTCGACTGAAGCGATATTTATACTTCGTTAAGTACAGTTATTATTAGACTCTGCTTTCTATTCTGCTTAACAAATATCTAGTGAAAACAATCAGGGTGTGATATCTAAAAGTTGAATCTTCTTCATCTGATAATCCCGGATGTGAGCCTGTAGGATGTAACCTTTTCCATAGACCATTAACATAAGGAAAATTTAGACCTGTTTCAGGAACTTCGTTTAGATTTTTATGCAACAGAACGGGACTTAAAATTGCAGGATTAGAGAGCCAATTAATTGCATCACCTATGTTTGTACATGTCCTACTAGGAATCAGTTTGTTTGAAATTTCAATTAACAAAGACTCCATGTATGTCCTAAATTGTCCATTAGCTCCAGCCCAGTTTCCGATTGAATGATTTTCTATTGCTTGTTCTAAATGTCCTTTAGCTGTATTGAAATTAAACTTAGTAAGCATACGAACTAATTCATTTTCGATATTTGCGCTAATCAATTCTTCGGGTAGAAGTGGAACAACTTGGCTATTCCTAATAGTAAACCCGTCCCTCTTTAATGAGTTGTAAAGACGGCTATAATTTTCAGAAAAGCTATTATCGTAATCAATTGGTTGTTCATAGACTGGTTCAATTTCAAAAAAATCAAAAGAGACCCTAGGTCGAGCTGGAGTTTCTCTAATTAATTTATCAAGAATATACTGAATAGAATCTAATTGTAAATTATCAGTAAAGGGTCCATGAATTTCATTAGAACTTAGAACTGAAAATATTATATTCCTTTTTTGTCCTTAGATAAGTTTCGACCATTTAATTGTTCTGGTAATTCTATGCCAAATGTGAGCCCGAATCTATCTAATTCAGCTGCATTCCAGTTCTCAATTATGTGGACGATTTCTAATAAAGTTCGTTTAGACAACATATTTTTATAATTATATCTAACTATCCTAAGGTAGTCACTATGACATTTTTCGAAATAAATGCGAAAGTAGTTTTTTATAGGTTAATGAATTAATTTAAGTCTTCCTTAGACATACCATCGGCATTTAATAAAGCTAATATAGCCCTTTCCTAATTATAGCTAGTTATTATCCCAACCAAACAAAAAAACAGGAGCGCCTACCAGACGCTCCTGTTTCATTTCTAATTTACTCCCTCAACTACACCCCAAACTATTCCCACAGTTCAGGCATTTGTAGCACGTGCCCGAGCGGATGGTGATGTGGCCGCAGACGTTGCAGATGGGAGCGTCGCCCATCATGTTGGCCAGCACCTGTTGGGTCTGTTCCAGTAGCACGGTGCGGCTCTGCGACACCAGGGTATAGCCGTTGGCTTTCACGTCGGTGACTGGCTCGGGCTGGGCCGCTGGCTTTGTTACGGCAGGTAAAGCCGCGGCCACGGGCGGGGCGGGGGCTTCTGTTTTCTCACGCGGCACATGCACCAGGTCTTCGCGCTGCAGGTACTCGTAGCCGAGGAGGCGGAAGAGGTAGTCGAAGACCGAGGTGGCCGACTTGATGTTGGGGTGCTCCACACGGCCCGCTGGCTCGAAACGGGTGAACGTGAAGCGGTTCACGAACTCCTCCAGCGGCACGCCATACTGCAGGCCCAGCGACACCGAAATGGCGAAACAGTTGAGGATGGAGCGGAACGAGGCGCCCTCCTTGTACATGTCGATGAACACTTCGCCCAGGTCGCCGTTCGGGTACTCGCCCGTGCGGATGTACACGGTGTGGCCGTCAATCTTGGCTTTCTGGGTGAAACCGCTGCGCTTATCGGGCAGCTTGCGGCGCTCCACCATGTGGGCCAGTTGCTTGCGGAACGGCTCGTTGGCGGCGTCTTCCAGAATGGCCTTGGCCGCCTGCAACACCTGTTCGGCGCTTATGCTGTTGTCGGTCTGCGGCGCTTCTGCGTCGGGTGTTTCGTTGGTTTCGGCTTTCTTGCTGCCCGACGAGAGCGGCTGTGAAAGCTTGCTGCCGTCGCGGTAAATCGAACAGGCTTTCAGGCCCAGCTCCCACGACAGGAGGTAGCAACGGGCCACTTCTTCGCGGGTGGTTTCGTTGGGCAGGTTGATGGTCTTGGAGATGGCCCCCGAGATGAACGGCTGCACCGCCGCCATCATCTGGATGTGCCCCTCTGGTCGGATAAAGCGCTTGCCTTTCTGTCCGCACTTGTTGGCGCAGTCAAACACAGGGTAATGCTCCTCACGCAGGTAGGGCGCCCGCTCGGTGGTCATGGTGCCGCAGATGTAGTCGCTCGCTTCTTCCTGCTGGGCATAGGTATAGCCGAGCGCCTTTAACAGGTTGAAGTCAGGCTGGCGGTACTGTTCGGGTCTGAAGCCGAGTCGCTGCAGGGTGGCGTCGCCCAGGGTATAGGCACTGAAGAGCGAGGCCACATCATAAGCCGTCGGCAGGGCCGCTGCCAATTTCTGAATCTCTTCCTGTGTGAATCCTTTCGCCAGTAAACTCTCCGCGTTAATGTGCGGAGCGCCTTTGAACGTGGCGTGGCCTTTGGCGTAGTTCACGATGGCCTGCAGCTCGGCTTCGGTGTAGCCCAGTTTGCGCAGCGCGGCAGGTATAGACTGGTTGATGATTTTGAAATAACCGCCACCCGCCAGCTTCTTGTACTTCACCAGCGCAAAGTCAGGCTCCACGCCCGTCGTGTCGCAGTCCATCAGCAACCCGATGGTACCCGTCGGGGCGATGACCGTGGCCTGCGCATTGCGGTAGCCGTGCTTTTGCCCCAGCTCCAAGGCCTCGTCCCAGGCTTTACAGGCGGCCTGGTGCAGGTAGTCGGGACAAAGGGCAGGGTCGAGCGGCTGCGCAGGTATAGACAAGCCTGCGTAGGCTTCGGGCTGGTTGTGCGCGGCCGCACGGTGGTTGCGGATGACGCGCAGCATGGCTTCTGCGTTGGGTTTATACTTCGGAAAAGCCCCCAGTTCAGCGGCCATCTCGGCAGAAGTCGCATAGGCCGTACCCGTCATAATCGCGGTGAGCGCTGCGGCCACGGTGCGGGCTTCGTCGCTGTCGTAGGCGAGGCCCTGCACCATCAGCAAAGCGCCGAGGTTGGCATAGCCGAGGCCGATGGTGCGGTAATCGTAGGAGCGCTGCGCTACTTCTTCGGAGGGGAACTGCGCCATCAGCACCGAAATCTCCAGCACCATGGTCCAGAGGCGGCAGGCGTGGCGGTAAGCGGCTACATCAAAGGCCTGCGTGGCTTCATCGAAAAAGCGAATCAGGTTGAGCGAGGCCAGGTTGCAGGCCGTGTTGTCGAGGAACATGTACTCCGAGCACGGATTAGAGGCACGTATCGGCCCTTCGGCGGGACAGGTATGCCACTCGTTAATCGTTGTGTCGAACTGCAGTCCAGGGTCGGCGCAGGACCAGGCGGCGTCGGCTATCTGATCCCACAGCTCACGGGCAGGTATGGACTTCACCACCTTGCCAGTGGAGCGGGCACGCAGGTGCCAGGGTTCGTTGTTTTGGAGCGCCTTAAAAAAGGAGTTCGGCACCCGCACCGAGTTGTTCGAGTTCTGGCCCGACACAGTCTGGTAGGCTTCGCCATTGTAGTCGGCCGAGTAGCCCGCTGCAATCAGGGCCGCCACTTTTTTCTCTTCTTCCTTTTTCCAGTTGATGAACTCCACAATCTCGGGGTGGTCGAGGTCGAGGCACACCATCTTGGCCGCCCGCCTTGTCGTGCCGCCCGACTTAATAGCCCCCGCCGCACGGTCGCCAATCTTCAGAAAGGACATCAAGCCCGAAGAGCTGCCGCCACCGCCCAGCGCTTCGTCCTTGCCACGGATGTTCGAGAAATTGGTGCCGACGCCCGAGCCATACTTAAATATGCGGGCTTCCTGCACCCACAGGTCCATAATGCCGCCTTTGTTCACGAGGTCATCGTCCACGGCCAGTATAAAACAGGCATGCGGCTGCGGTCGCTCGTACGCCGATGTCGACTCCTGCAGCTTCTCGGTTTCGGGGTCTACATAATAGTGTCCCTGCGCCTTGCCCTTTAACTTATAGGAATTGTAGAGGCCCGTGTTGAACCACTGCGGCGAGTTAGGCGCGGCATACTGCCCGAGGAGCATGTACACTAGTTCGTCGTAGAATGCCTGCGCGTCTTCTTTGGTCTTAAAATAACCATGGCCTTCGCCCCACGAGCGCCAGCAATCGGCCAGTCGGTGCACTACCTGTTTCACTGATTTCTCGGGGCCCTTGCCGCCATCAGGCTGCGGCACGCCCGCCTTGCGCAGGTACTTCTGGGCGAGTATGTCCGTGGCAATCTGCGACCACTGGGCAGGCACTTCCACATCCTTTATCTCGGCCACAATGCCGCCGCTCGGGTCGCGGATGGTGGAGGACCGTGTTTCGTAGTCGAACAAGGCATACGGGCTCCCACCTGGTTGGGTGAAGAAGCGGGAAACAGCCAGACCGCTGGCTCGGGGACTTCCTTTTTTCATAAGGCTTGTTTTAATTTTTTTACGTTGATTTTTAATAAGTTATGGTATATCGTGATTGGCTATATAGGCTGGAGTAAATGTAGAAATTAAATAATTAAGAAAAAAAGACCTTTTTATCTTTTATTTAATTATTTTCGTACATACTTTTACATCGGCAATCATTTACAACCCATTATTCATTTAAAACAACACCATGGAAACCATAGAAAAATTAGACGTAAGGGTACTGGAGCCACGCATGAAGCACCCGACCATTTTTAACTGGTTCGACAACCTGAATGGCGGCGAGGCTTTCGTGATTCACAACGACCACGACCCGAAGCCCCTGTACTACCAGTTGCTCGGCGAGCGAGGCAATACCTTTAAGTGGGAGTACCTGTTGCAGGGCCCCGAAATCTGGGAAGTGAAAATCTCAAAACTGACTCCCGAAGAGGGGGAGACCGTGGGCGAACTCGTAGCCAAAGACTACCGCAAGGCGCAGGTATTCAAAAAATACGGCATTGACTTTTGCTGCGGAGGCAAGAAATCGCTGAAACAGGTATGTGAAGAAAAAGGCATTAGCCCCGAAGTAGTTGAAAGCGAGCTGAACGCTATACCTGAAACAGGCAGCGCCACCACACGCGGCAACGAGTACGAAAAATGGAGCCTGAGCTTCCTGAGCGACTACATCGTGAACATGCACCACAGCTACGTGCGCGAGGCTATACCTACGCTGTACGAGTACACCACCAAAGTAGCGCGTGTGCACGGCGGCCGTCACCCAGAGGTAGTGGAAGTAGCCAAGCACTTTGTGAACATCGCCAACGAGCTGGAGGCCCACATGCCGAAAGAAGAGCGCGTGCTTTTCCCATTCATCAAGCAACTGGAAGAAGCCCAAAAGAGCGGCGTGAAAATAGACCGTCCCGCATTCGGCAGCATTCAGAATCCGATTAACATGATGGAGATGGAGCACGAAGCCGCCGGCGACGAACTGGCTGCCATCCGCACTCTGACCAAGAACTACACGTTACCAGCCGATGCCTGCGCGACTTACAGAGTAATGTTCTCGAAGCTGCAGGAGTTCGAAGAAGACCTGCATCGCCACATCCACCTCGAGAACAATGTGCTGTTCCCGAAAGCAGTGGAGCTGGAGAAGGAGGTACTGAAGTAAGGATCAGGATTTTCAGGATTTTTAAAGGGCCACCCACGA
>NZ_AKIS01000154.1:0-15967 GCF_000277005.1 Pontibacter sp. BAB1700
CTTTTTATTTATTCTGAGACGAAAAAAAAGGCACTGGAGCGCAACGAGAAACTCTTTGAATTGAAAGCTACCCAGGCCACTCAGGCGTTGGAATTGCGCATGCGTGACTATATGCAGATCCTGGTGGGTGCCAAGGCTCTTTTTGTGGCCTCCGACACAGTGACCCGCGAAGACTGGGAGCAGTACTACAGCACACTCAAGCTTGAAGAAAACTACCCCGGCATTCAGGGAATAGGCTATGCCCATTTTGTAAAGCCCAATGAGCTGCCTGCTCATGTTTCCCGCCTCGTAATGAAGGCTTTAAAGACTTTGCCATTCGTCCGGTAGGCCAGCGGCTATCTACACTTCCATTATTTACCTGGAACCCTTGATACGCGTAATCAGCGTGCCATTGGCTTCGATATGTTTAGTGACTCAGTGAGGCGCTCGGCTATGCAAATGGCCCGCGACACCCGCAAGCCTGCCATGTCGGGCAAGGTGAGGCTGGTGCAGGAGACAGGCGTGGATGAGCAATCTGGGTTTCTGATTTACCTGCCCATCTACCAGAACAATGCCGAGCCCGAGGCTATAAAGGAGCGGCAGCGGCTGATCGAGGGTTTTGTGTACAGCCCTTTCCGGGCCAAAGACCTGATGATGGCCATCTGGGGGAGCAACTTTAATGACCTGGATATTGAGGTATACGATGGCAATAACTTAGGGGAGAATGACGTGCTTTACAGCACAGGCGAGGAGCTGTATTTTCATGCAAATAAAAAGCGTGAGCTTGACATGCTCAGCACACTGAGTATAGGCAATCATACCTGGCGCGTGTATTGCTCTGCCAAGCCGTCGTTTGTGCGCTCTGCCGATACGGAGCTGCCTTACTTTATTTTGCTGGGCGGTACGATCATCAGTTTGCTCATGTTCTTCATTATATGGTCGCTCATCAACACACGCCGTTCCAACAGCCTTAAGCAGACTATTACCGACAATGCTACTGCCGCGCTGTTTATCATCGACTCAAACGGCAACTGTACTTTCATGAACCCGGCCGCTGAGGAAATGACCGGCTACGATTTTAAGGAGGTGCAAAACAGATCGTTGCATAAGATGGTGCATCATAGCAGGCCAGACGGCTCACATTACCCAGCAGCTGAGTGCCCGCTTCGTAACGCCCTCCACAACCGAAAGCTGAAGCAGGTATACGACGAAGTGTTTATCCGGAAGGATGGAAGTTTCTTTGATGTGTCTTGCTCGGTGCATCCGATTGAGGACGGAAGCAGGGATGCTTATGCCATTATTGAAGTACGTGACATCACAGAAGAGAAAAGAGCCCAGCAAGCTATTATCGAGAGCGAGGCCCGCTTCCGCACCATGGCCGACAATGCCCCGGTAATGATCAGCATACTGGATATCTGGAAGCAGAGTGTGTATGTGAACAAGCAGTGGCTCGACTTTACAGGCCGCACCTTCGAAGACAGTATAAACTTCGGTTGGCAGCAGGTAATTCACCCGCAGGATGTTGCTGCATTTGAGGAGCAGTATAACCAGGCGCAGGCTTCGGAGGCCGGTTTCAGAGCTGAGGTCCGCATGCGCCGTTATGACGGTCAGTACCGCTGGATGGTAGCGACCTGCACGCCTCGCTTTGGTGCCGATGGCGACTTCCTGGGATATATCAGCTCAACCATCGACATCACCGATATAAAAGAAGCGGACCGCAAGGTGAAGCAGAATGCAGAGCTTCTGCAAAAGCTATTCGTTGAAGTACCTGCGCTGGTGGGGCTGGTACGGGCTTCAGACAAGCAATATCTGTTAGCCAACCCGCTTTACCGCAAGCTCTTCGGTAACCGCTTATTAGTAGGCAAAACGCTGCGTGAAGCCCATGCAGAGCTGGCATACCAGGGTATACTGGAAGAAATAGACCAGGTATTCAGTACCGGCACCCATTACGTGGGCAAGGAAGTGCCGCTTATTATTGACCGGCATAACGACGGCAAACTTACCCAGAGCTACTTCAACATGGTGATACAGCCGCTCATGGACGCCAAAGGCAAGCCAGAGGCAGTGCTCATTTTCGCGGTGGAGGTAACGGAACTGGTTAAGGCCCGCACGAAACTGGTATCGACAAATGAGGAGCTGAGCCTCAAAAACATGGAGCTGCTGCGCACCAACAATGACCTGGATAACTTTGTCTATACTGCCTCGCATGACTTGAAGTCTCCTATCGCTAACATGGAAGGACTATCGAACATGCTGCGAGATATACTGGAAGGCAAGCTGGAGAGCGAAGACAAGCAGTTGCTGGATATGCTGGCTGAGGCGATCGACAAGCTAAAGCGCACAATTACCGACCTGGCTGAAATCACCAAAGTGCAGAAAGGCCTACACGCCAAAGTAGAGCCGCTGTCGTTTGAGCAAGTGCTACAGGACGTGATGCTGGATATTGACAGCCTGATAAAGGAATCCAATGCGAAGGTAGAGGTTGATTTTCAGATGAAAGATCTGCTCTATGCCCGTAAAAACCTGCGAAGCATCATTTACAACCTGATGTCGAATGCGATAAAATACCGCAAGGCCGAGGTTACTCCGGAGGTGCGCATCAGCACATACCTGGAGGATGGTTATGTAGTACTGCAGGTGCAGGATAATGGACTAGCATCAAAAAAGGCCAGGAGCACAAGCTGTTCGATATGTTTAAGCGCCTGCACAACCATGTGGAGGGTACGGGTATAGGTCTGTATATTGTGAAGCGCATCATCGAAAACAACGGTGGTCGCATAGAAGTAGAAAGTGAGCTAGGCCAGGGTACTACCTTCCGGGTATACTTTAAGCAGGTGCCGGTGCAAGCGCCCTTGCAGTCACAGCAGGTATAGCTTTCAGAATCATTTTAAGAACAAGCCAGCTCTGAGCAAAAGGGCTGCATAGGTATAAAGCGGAATGGCTAAGATTAAAACTTCATATTTCTGCCAGAACTGCGGGGCGCAGTCGGCCAAGTGGATCGGCAAATGCCCTGCCTGTGGCGAGTGGAACACCTACGTGGAGGAAGTGGTGCAGCGTGAAGAACTTACCCCTTCCAGTGTCTGGAAAGTGGGCAATACCAGCAGCTCGGCGCAGGTGGCCAATAAGCCCAAGCCAATTGCTGACATCAGCTACCAGGAGCAGCAGCGTATCCAGACGGTGGACCAGGAACTGAACCGGGTACTGGGCGGCGGCATTGTGCCGGGCTCTATGGTACTTATAGGCGGCGAGCCAGGTATAGGCAAGTCTACGCTGATGTTGCAGATCGCCCTGAGTCTGACGGGGCTGCGAGTGCTTTATGTAAGCGGTGAGGAAAGCGAACACCAGATCAAAATGCGGGCTGAGCGCCTCAATGCACAGACCTCTGACTGCTTTATCCTGACCGAAACAGGCACGCAGAACATTTTTAAGCAAATAGAGCAATTGCGTCCGCAAGTACTCATCATTGACTCCATCCAGACGCTGCACTCCTCATTTATAGAGGCCGGGGCCGGCAGTGTGAGTCAGGTACGCGAGTGCACGGCTGAGCTGCTCAAGTTCGCCAAAGAAAGCGGCACACCGGTCTTTCTGATCGGCCACATCACCAAAGAAGGCAACCTGGCAGGGCCAAAGATACTGGAGCACATGGTAGACACCGTGCTGACGTTTGAAGGCGACCGTCATATGACCTACCGTATCCTGCGCACCTCCAAAAACCGCTTCGGCTCTACCTCGGAGTTGGGAATCTACGAAATGCTGGGCACAGGCCTGCGCGAAGTGAGCAACCCATCCGAGATCCTGATCTCGCAGCGGGAGGATGCTTTCAGCGGCATCGCCATTGGTGCCACGCTGGAAGGTAACCGACCGTTACTGATTGAGGTGCAGAGCCTCGTAACGCCTGCCACCTACGGTACGCCGCAACGCACCAGCACCGGTTTTGATGGCAAGCGCCTTAACATGCTACTGGCTGTGTTGGAGAAGCGCGGTGGGTATAGACTGGGTACGCAGGACGTATTCTTAAACATAGCCGGAGGTCTTAAAGTAGAGGATCCGGCACTTGACCTGGCCGTGTGCGCCTCCATCCTCTCCTCTTTCGAAGACATCGCCATACCTAGCACTTCATGTTTTGCAGCGGAAGTAGGCCTAGGTGGCGAAGTAAGAGCTGTCAACCGCATTGAGAACCGCATTACAGAAGCAGAAAAGCTTGGCTTCCGGGACATTTACATCTCTAAATACAACAAGAAGGGAGTGGATCTGAGCAAATTCTCTATCAACGTGCATGCTTTTGGACGATTAGAAGAAGTGTTCGCTTCACTCTTCGGTTAGAATTGTGCTTTAAACAGGAAGTAGTTCTATCTTTCGTATAATTTCAAGGGCAGTATTGGGAATTGGAATTTTAATCTATAAAATTAATGTTCAGTGCGTTAACTGGAATTTTCGGGCCATGAACGGCAAGCCGAAAATAGAAGCAAGTTGGACTGAAAATTAGATTTTATAAGACACCTCTACCCGCTGTACCTATGAAACGTATGCTTATACTGTTGCTGGCATGTATGCTGGCAACCCATTCCTTGTTGGCTCAAGGTACCGTTACGATTACGGGCAAAGTTCAAAAAGGCCAGGAGGATGATATCTTCATCGCCTCTCTCCCATCTTTATTATTTCCGGAAGAACAGCGCACGTTTGCTGAAATCAATAATGGGCGTTTCAGGCTTGAGCTGCCTGTTGGCAAGCCCCTTACAGTAGAGCTGGTATACGGCAACGAATCAGCTCCACTATACCTGGAGCCGGGCTTTGAGCTACAAGTAACGTTTACTGCCGGCAAAATGCTCAAAACGCTGAAATACAGCGGACAGGGTGCGAACGAAAACAACTACCTGACCCTGCATGCCTATCGTTTCGATGAAGAGGAGGACTACCAGACCCTGCCCGACAATGTAAAGCTATCAGAGATAGAGTTTCTGCAGTTTCTGGATTATCGTAAAGAAGATCAGCTGGCCATTTTTGAGAAGAAAATATCAGCGAAGCCAGTAAGCGAGTATTTCAGGCAACTCATACTGGCTGAGATTGACTACAGCTACGCCAATGACCGCCTCACCTTTTTTAATATGCGCGAGCTGATGAGGCTGCCGGTACAGCTTAGTCCTTCTACAAGCTACTTCGACTTCCTGCAGGAACTGGACATGGAGCAGCCGGCGAATCTGGAGGCCATCAGTTTTCCAGCCTTTCTGCGCAATTACATTAAGTTTATAGGAGAGCAAGCCCAGCTGGAAGCGGGCGACATACATTATTATAAAAAGGCATACGAGCAGGTAAGCCATACCTTACAGGGGCAGGCGCGGGTAATGGCGCAGGCATATCTTATACGTCAGTCGCTGCAGCAGGGCAATGTGCTGCATGTGCCTGCCATGCTGCAGGACTTCCGCCAACACATAGCTGTGGCTGATGTGTACGCCACATTGTTGCAGCAGTACGAAAGCCACCCGGGCTTAGGTATAGGCAGTGCGGCTCCAGGCTTTAGCCTGCAGGACATAAACGGGCAGTTGGTGTCGCTCAGCGATTTTAAAGGAAAGATTGTATACCTGAGCTTTTGGCGTACTGATTGCGGTCTGTGCATGGTAGAGCAACCGCATGCGCAGGAACTGGCCCGGAAGCTGCAGCCTCATGATGTAGTGCTCATCAACATTGGGGTGGATGATAATGAGCAGGCCTGGCGCAATGTAGTGCAGTCGAGAGGCTTTGGAGGGGTACAGCTATACCTGCGGGGCCAAGGCAATGATCTGGCCCGTCAGTATGGCCTCAAAGATGTGCCGGCTTACTTCCTGATAGACGAGGACGGCACGATCCTGAGCACAAAGCCCCGTCGCCCCATAGACCGTGAAGCCGAAAAGGAAATCCTGCAGCATGTCATGAGTAACAGAGCCTCCCGCAGGTAATAGCTATACCTGACTACATACAACGCCGCCTATGTTCACAAGCATGGGCGGCGTTCTTTTTAGGTCCATTGCCTCCGTTTCTGAAGGCATCAATAACCGTGTATTTGTTTAGTGCGTAATTAAAGCCTAACCCCTTTATGCAAGGGGGTGATAGAAAGGAATTGATTGTTTGAGATATCCTTATTCATTTAACAGCTAGAAAAATATGGCATTAATCAACAAAAGTGACATTGAGAAGCTTCTCAATGTTCAGAACAACACGAAAGACGCACTTTGCATCTCTATCTACATACCTACGCACCGAGCTGGCCACGAGACACTGAACGGTCAGGACCACACACTGTTCAAAAACAAACTGAAAGAAGCCCGCGCACTACTGGCAAGGCACGATGTGGCCGATGCTGAAATTGACGCCTACATGAAGCCCGCCGAAGAACTGCTGAATGACACCGGTTTCTGGCGTCATCAGTCTGAAGGCCTGGCTGTGTTTATCACCAAAGGCTTCTCGGCGCACTATACCCTGCCAATCACGATGCCGGATGTGGTGTACGTGCTCGACCAGTTCTACTTCACGCCTATGCTCCCGATCCTGAGCCAGAACGGTCGCTTCTTCATCCTGTCGCTCTACCGTGAGCGCATCGGATTCTACGAGGCTACAATCGACCGCATCCGCCAGATCGATATCAGTGCATTTGCGCCAGAGAGCATGAATGAAGCTCTGAAGTTCACGATTAAAGGTAACGATCAGGATTTCCATCACTCCACTACGACCGTGAACGGATCGAACATCGTGCATGGCGCCGGTGCTGTAAAAGGCGACGATGAGCATGATGAAGTGCGTGAGTTTATACATGAGATCGATAATAGCCTGCAGGAAATTCTGCACAACGCTACAGAGCCACTGGTGCTGGCAGGTGTGGACCACTACTGCGCCCTGTTCCGCAAGTACAGCAAGTACAAGCACATCGTACCGCAGAACATTAACCTGAATGAAACAGCTGCGGGTATGAGTCCGCAGACCATACACGAGAAGGCGCTGGATGTGATGAAACCGCTGATGCAGCAGAGCCACACCGACTCACTGAGCCGCTACGAAAACGTGGCCGGAACCGGCGTAACCTCTGAGGACATTGCCACTGTGGCTGCCGAGGCCGTGCATGGCCGTGTAGACACGCTGTTCATAGCGCCAAGCAGCCCGGTGTGGGGACGCTACGATGCCAAGAGCGCCGTGCAGAGGTGCACAAAGACTACCAGCGCGGCGACGACGACCTGATCAACCTGGCAGCTATCAAGACGCTGGCGCAGGGTGGCAAGGTATACGTAAGCAGCTACAACGGCCTGTCAGAGGCAGGCGATGATAATGGTAGCGTAAAAGCGCTCTTCCGTTACTAAGCGAACCTTATTTTTGGCCGTTAGCGCCATAAAGTATAATTTAGTGGGGCAGCCTTTGTGGGCTGCCCTTTCTTTTGCATACCTATACATGAAGCTGCACCTCTCTGATAAGCTCAATTTCCTGTCGAAACTAACGCCACTGCGTGTGCTAAACGCCCTGCAGGTGGCAGGCAGCTACTGGTATGCGAGGACTTCGCGCAAAGCCGTGCACTGGGGTGATCCGCTCAGCATCTCGTTTGAGCCGACCACTTCCTGCAACCTGCGTTGCCCCGAGTGCCCGAGTGGGCTCCGCTCATTCACCAGGCCCACGGGTATGCTGCAGGCCGATCTGTTCAAAGAGACCATCGACCAGTTGCATAAGCGCCTGTTATACCTGATCTTTTACTTTCAGGGAGAGCCCTACCTGCACAAACAGTTTCTGGAGCTTGTTAAATACGCATCTGATAAAGGCATCTATACCGCCACATCTACCAACGCCCACTTCCTAGATAGCGACACAGCCCGCAAAACTGTGGAGTCAGGACTGGACCGCCTGATCGTGTCCATAGACGGCACCACACAGGATACTTATGCCGCCTACCGTGTGGGAGGCAAACTCGATAAGGTGCTGGAAGGAACTAGGCAGGTCGTGAAGTGGAAAAAAGAACTGAAGTCACGCACACCGCATATCATGTTCCAGTTCCTGGTGGTGCGGCCCAATGAGCACCAGATTTCGGAGGTGCAGGCGCTGGCCGACGAACTCGGCGTGGACGAAGTCGTATTTAAGACGGCGCAGATCTACGATTATGAGCAGGGCTCGCCGCTTATACCTACCATCGACTATTACTCCAGGTATAGGAATAACGGTGACGGCAGTTACTCCATCAAAAACAAGTTGCTGAACCAGTGCTGGAAGATGTGGCACTCCTGTGTCATCACCTGGGATGGGTTGGTAGTACCCTGCTGCTTCGATAAGGACGCTGAGTACCGCATGGGAGACGTGAAAGCGCAAAGTTTCCGGCAGGTATGGCGCAGCCCGGGGTATAACCAATTCCGGAGATCGCTGTTACAGTCACGGGAAGAAATAGAAATGTGCCGCAACTGCACCGAGGGCACACGGGTATGGGCCTAAGCTGTACCTGACGATCATGTAGAACATTAAATACCGTATATGAACGACATTAACAAAGCGATTGAGTTACTGCTAAGTAAGCTGGAAGGCTGGGGCGAGCACTTGATTTTGATGCTGCCGAACATTGTTGTGGCAGTTATCCTCCTGATAATCACATTTATAGTTGCTCGCTTTATCCGTAATGGGCTCGATAAGGTGATTGGCCGCATCTCACACAGCGCAGCACTCAACAATCTGATATCTACTATACTATACCTGGCTTTGTTAGCCGTCGGCTTCTTCTTTGTGCTCAGTGTGCTGCAGCTCGACAGGGTGGTTATCTCCTTGCTGGCTGGTGTGGGTATCATTGGTCTGGCCCTGGGTTTTGCCTTTCAGGATATTGCCGCCAACTTCATCTCAGGCATTATCATTGCCGTGCAGAAGCCTTTCGGGGTAGGCGATATGATTGAGACCAATGATTATTTTGGAGTGATTGAGCGGGTGTCCCTGCGCACGCTGGATATCCGAAAGCCTTCAGGTGAGCTGGTGAAGCTGCCTAACAAAATGGTGTTTGAGAACCCGGTAACTAATTATTCAAGTAGCGGCATCCGACGTCTTGACCTGGACGTGGGCGTGTCGTATGGCGAAGATCTGGAAAAGGTGCAGCAAATTGTGATAGAAGCGCTACAGGATGTAAAAAACCGAGTGAAGACCCGCGACGTGGAAGTGATGTACGATGCGTTTAATGACAGTTCGATCGACTTTAAAGCCCGCTTTTGGATATCTTATTCCCGGCAGATAGATTTTGTGTCGGCTAAAAGTGATGCGATCATCAAGATCAAGAAGGCTTTTGATGCGAACGATATCATGATTCCATTCCCGATCAGGACACTCGATTTCGGCATAAAAGGCGGCGAGAAGCTAAACGAGCATTTGGAAGACTTGCAGGCCCAGATGAAGAATGGCCGTAATATGTCAGATAATTAGGTATAGCAAATACTGCAGTTAAAACAGAAAGGGCCGATCAATCGGCCCTTTCTGTTTTATTTGTCTTTTTTATCGAGGTTCTTGCCAAGGTCTTCTACTTGCTTCAGGAAGTTGTCTACCTTCTCGTCGGCATAAGGGCCGTAAGAGTTAGAAATCGTGCCGCGCAGGCCATTGTTGGTTTCTACAGCATACAATATCGACATGTCATCCGGGTCACTTTCACCTTCGAAGCGGTAAAAGTCCACGATGCGTACCTGGTCTGGTCCAAAAGTGTGCTTGTCCTCCATGGTGCAAAGCGTGCCTTCACCCGATACTTTAAAGTCATAGGTATAGCCATCTTTGCGGAGGCGGTTGAGCACATTGACCAGGGATCTTTCTTCTACTTTATCTTGCATAGCGTATAGTTTTAAGGGATGTTCTGTTAAGTATAGAACTATACGCAAAATCAGGCAATGGATACGAAAAAGGGACTGGAATAATTCAGGGGCCGGCTCCGGGAGGTATACATCAGCGTAAAAATAGCCAACTAAACCATAGTAAGGTATGGGGGCTATACCTACGGATGCAGGTGAGGCGTTAAGCCAAAAACCGAGTAGCGGGAATAAGGGAAGCTACACCGCCTTCTTGTCGAGTTCTTTTTGAATTTTGCTGAAGTCGATGGCTGAGCAGCTGCCGCAGCCTTTGGCGCAGCCGGCGTTCTTGTTTGGCATGAAACTTCGGTAAATTACCCAGCCCATGTAGCCTACTGCCACTGCGAATATCAGGAAAATGATGATTTGCTGTACCATATCGTTCTGCTCTATCAACTATACAAAGATACAAAAAGTTTAGGTCCGTTCCTGATTTTAACCCAAAGACGAAAGGAGTTCGCTAAAAGGACTTTTTCTACAGCTCCATCGGCTTAAAAATCAGGGCAGTTGTTCTTTCCAGTGCTCGGCGATGGTGTCGAGCATTTCCTGATGGATGTTGCCGTTGCTGGCCACAATTTCGCGGCCAAAAATATAGTCGCCCCCAGCCGTGAATTTAGAGACATGGCCACCCGCCTCTTGCACGATAATAGCGCCTCCTGCCACATCCCAGGCGTTCAGGTTGTATTCGAAGAATCCTTCAAAACGTCCTGCTGCCACATAAGCCAGGTCCAGCGCGGCAGAGCCAAGCCTGCGTACCCCATGCGACTTGCCCATAAAGGCACCCAGTACCTGCAGGTACTGCTGCGTGAGCCCAAACTCATAGTAGGGGAATCCTGTGGCAATGAGCGAATCTCTTAAGCCTTCTGCTGGCGAAACCTGGATGGGGTTGTCATTTAAGAACGCACCGTTGCCCTTTGTCGCATAAAAGCACTCGTCTTTGTTCACTTCATATACAATGCCTAGCACCACCTCATCGCCATCCAGCAGTGCTACGCTAACAGAGTACAGTGGCAGACCGTGGGTGAAGTTGGTGGTGCCGTCCAGCGGGTCGATAATCCAGTTGAAGCGTTCGCCACGGGTGTTGTCCGTTTCCTCCTCCGTTATAAAACCCGCCTCTGGCAACAGGTTGCGCAATGCCTCTACCAGCTGCTGCTCAGCCTCCTTATCCACGTAGGACACCAGGTTATTGAAGCCCTTGAGCTCTACCCTACCCCTGTCAAAGTTCCCGGCTTCATGCTTGATGAAGGCGCCTACTTTTTTGACGATGATATTGGCATTATGGCAAAGTTGCTGCAAGTTCATATACGCTCTTTGATTTTAGGGTTTGTGTTGCTGATCACTGCCGGTTGTCGGGCAGCCCAAACCGTATACGCGGCTCTTACAAGGAGGGCTAAAGCGATCGGGAAAACTGCGGCATGTAACTGCTGTGGCCACACCAACCACAATAAAAGTGTGATGATAGCCAGCGCAGCCGTCACCAGCATGTACTTCTGTAGCCAGCCCGGCAGTACAGGCCTGGCCAGAAAAGCTGCGGCTACAACATGGGTAGGTAGTGCCCAAAGCAGGTTAAAGTTATTCGCAGCTGCCTGGTGGTCAGTGGCAAACCACAGTAGGAACAGCAGCACACCCAGTAGACCTGTAATCAGGAACAGGAACACATCAAACGTACGGCTGCGCTTGCGGCGCTTGTAATCGAGCACGGTGATGGCCAGTACAAGGCCAAAAAACAGCCACCACACCAATATAGGGTTAAACAGGCTGCCAGCTGAGGCCGGCATCGGAGTATTCTGGAAAATGACCTGCGGCTCTCCTACCAAAGGCACCTGCTGTCCGTTTTGCTGGATCGTGGCGCTGGCAAATCCCTCTGAAAGATAATCGGGCAGGAACATGTACTCGTAAGGCGTGGCTGTGCGATCGATGGGCGCTCCCAAGGCCAGGTCGATGCCAAAGTCGGACCAGGGCTGCGGTGGCAGGTATAGGTCGATCAGGTTGCGGAAGCTCATGTCCTGATCAAGATGCTCCACATTAAAAGCCACCTGGTTCGGGAAAGTAGCTTCTATGCCATCGCGGATACGGGTGGCACAGTTGTCGAAAAAGAAGTCGTAGAGGTAAAAGCGGTTTTCGGGCAGGTAATTGTTTGTCAGAAACTGCCAGTACTGCTGTTTCTGCGCTTCCGTGAAGTTCATCTCCTGCTCATAAATAGAGCGATTGTCCAGGGTATAGCTGTAGGCGAAATCCTGGAAGTAGGCGATGGAGAGCTTGTAGTTGAGCTTGCCGCGGATGAACTTGATGTAGAAGCCCGGCTCGTTGAAATCGAAGGTACCGTAGTTGAATACGATGTCCATACCTGAGGCAGGATCATTGACGCGCACAGCGCTGTGCCCGAAGATGGCATAGAGTTCATCGCCTGGCGAGCAGGTGATCAGGCTGATTCTGGCCTCAGGAGACAAACGGGTGCCCTCAAACTGCGCCTTCGCCTGCACGGCAAAAAGCAGCAACATCAAAATCAGTGAAAGCTTTTTAAGGTATAGCTTCATAAATTTAATCGTATTCAGTTTACTTTGCTCCCGCCCCGGAAACGACCACTACAAACTCACCCTTAATTGCCTTGGTGGTGAAAATCTCAATCAGCTCGTCGAGTGTACCGTTCACAGTTTCTTCAAACATCTTCGAGATTTCACGTGAAACAGAAGCCATGCGTTCGCCGCCGAAGTACTCCTTAAACTGCGTGAGGGTCTTGAGCAGGCGGTGCGGGGACTCATAGAAAATCATGGTCCGCTCCTCCTCTGCCAGGCTGATCAGGCGCGTCTGGCGTCCTTTTTTCAAAGGCAGGAAACCCTCGAAGGTGAAGCGGTCGGTGCTGAAGCCTGATTTAACCAAGGCTGGCACAAAGGCGGTTGCGCCAGGGAGGCACTCTACTTTAAGGTCAGCCTTGAGGCATTCGCGCACGAGCAGGAAGCCAGGGTCAGAAATCCCAGGTGTACCGGCATCCGAGATCAATGCCATTACTTCGCCTGCCTTCATGCGATCCACCAGATGGGCGCTGGCTTTGTGTTCGTTGTGCAAGTGGTGGCTGTGCATGCGCTTCTCTATACCTAAGTGCTGCAATAGTTTGCCGCTGGTGCGCGTGTCTTCGGCCAGTATAACGTCCACTTCCTTCAGTATGCGTATAGCCCGCAGCGTGATATCCTCCAGGTTGCCGATGGGGGTTGGCACCAGGTATAGGTTAGTTTTTTCAGGTTCCTGCATACAGCAAAGGTATTACTTAATTGTCGATTGTTAAGGACTGATTGCAGTGCCGGGGTATAAGCCAGCTCCTGACAGCAACTCTGATGACGCAGCCTCAGACCATCAGCTCGTCGTACAGCTGATCAATGCGCCGGGCCAGTTCCACATCCTTGTCAGTGACGGTATTGCCGGCATCGTGTGTTGTCAGTTCGATCTCCACTTTGTTGTATACATTGCTCCACCATGGGTGATGATTGAGCTCTTCAGCCACATCGGCCACATTGTTCATAAAAGTCATAGCCGCTCTGAAGTCTTTGAACTCAAAGCTGCGGGTGAGTTTATTATCTGTTTCTTTCCACATAATCCAGGGACATATTTTAAGGTATAAACGGCTGACTGCCTTGCAAGATACCGAGCTACGGTAACTAGGCCAAAAATGCAGGCGTATAGGTATGGACTGCAAGCACATTAAAACTATAAAAACTATGGCAAACAAACCAGAAGAAGTACCTGCCCAGAAACAGGAAGAGCAACCGGGCAAAGAACATAAAATGACGCCACAGCCGGAGTACATACGCGAAAACTACAAAGGCAGCGATAAGCTCAAAGGCAAGAAAGCCTGATTACAGGCGGTGATAGCGGCATAGGTCGTGCCGTGGCTGTGCACTTCGCCCGTGAAGGCGCGGATGTAGCCATCATATACCTGAACGAGGACAGAGACGCCAAAGACACCCTGCAACTTATAGAAAAGGAAGGCCGCAAAGGGGTGATCATTTCAGGTGATATCGGAGACGAAGCCTTCTGCAAAAAAGCTGTCCAGCAGGCTGTAAATGATCTTGGCGGGCTGGACATATTGGTGAACAACGCCGCAGAGCAGCACGAGCAGACAGATCTAAAGGACATATCGAAAGACCAGCTGCAACGTACTTTTAAGACAAACATCTTCTCGATGTTCTACATGACTAAAGCAGCTTTGGAGCACATGAAAGAAGGTAGCGCCATCGTAAACTCTACTTCCGTTACCTCCTACCGCGGTAGCCACCACCTCATGGATTATGCCTCTACCAAGGGGGCCATTACTTCCTTTACCCGCTCCCTGTCCTCTAACCTGGCAGAAAAGAAAATACGGGTGAATGCTGTGGCCCCAGGTCCAATCTGGACACCGCTTATACCTGCCTCATTTGATGAGAAGAAAGTAAAAGAGTTTGGCCAGAATGTGCCGCTTGGGCGTCCCGGGCAGCCATCGGAAGTAGCGCCGGCCTATGTTTTGCTGGCTTCTCAGGACGGATCCTATATAACCGGACAGGTGATCCATGTGAATGGCGGCGAACTGGTTGGAGGCTAATCTAACTAAACCATAGCGGCCGAAATGGAGTAAAAACAGGTATAGCTCTCAAGTGGAGCAAGATAAAGACACAACTATGGAAAATAAAGAAAACGATAAACACGCAGGAGAATCGCAGCACAGCGATGCAGCCAAAAACAGGCCGGTTCGCGTGATAGAGGACGATACGACAGATCAGGAATTTCGTGCGGGGCATATTATACCAGGTGCTGATCCGCCGAAGAACGAACACCAGCGCGGCGGCTTCGGTAACCGTGACGGCAAAGAGGGCTTCGGCAGCGATACTGCCTCCGAGGTCCGTCAGCCACCGGCGTCAATGACTTCGCCGACGACGGCACGCCACCGCCCGACAACATGCGTACCGAAGACGAAGGGCGCGGTACCTGATCATTATAATTGATTTTTAAAACAGGTATAGCTTCACTCAGGTAAAGACCTAGGTCGCTTGCCTTTTATTTTTAACTTAAATACAAGGAGACACATTATGCCATCATATAAGCATACCCAGCCCGGCGGGGCTGATTCAGGAAACCCAACAGGACGTGGTCAAAGCAAAGGTACTGGTGACAAACCGGTAGATCCGAATAGCACCCGTGCAGAGCGTGAAGACCTGGAAAATAAGTATACCGTGGACGATGCGGATGAAACAGGAGCCAATGTGCGCGTGAACAATCCGAACCGCAATCATCACAAACCAGGCTTAGACAACAACAAGTATAACTAATCAGAAAAACAGCTGAAAAGAATAGCACCTGCTCATGAAACAGGTGCTATTTTTTTAGCTGCTTCAAACCGATTCAGACCAGACGTACTCCCGCCATGGCCCGATACGCGATCAGTGACATACACGGCTGCGCCCGCACCTTCAAAACGCTCGTACTCGAGCAACTGCAACTCAAAAAAACCGATGAGCTATACCTGCTGGGCGACTACGTGAACAAAGGCCCCGACAGCAAAGGCGTGCTGGATTTTATCCTGCACCTCCAAAAACAGCACTACCAGGTGCACTGCCTGCGCGGCAATCATGACCAGATGCTGCTCAAAGCCGCTTCGAAAGGTGAGTCGGCTGTTAGTCTTTCGGCATCTGAAAAACAAATGGTGCTACATAACTTTGGCATGCACGATTTCAGGAAATTCCCCACCTATTACGCCAACTTCATTGATTCCCTCCCCTTCTACCTTGAATTACCCGACTACTTTCTGGTGCATGCCGGCTTCGACTTCCATCAGACCGACCTTTTTAGAGACAAAGAAGCCATGCTTAACATAAGGCACTACGAAGTCGATTGGGGCCGCCTCGACAATAAGAGGCTCCTGCACGGCCATACCCCCACACCCTTACATACAATCAAGAAAAGTGCTGCACATCAGGATGCCCGTATCAACCTCGATGCAGGCTGTGTGTACTACAAAAACGCAGCTTATGGCAACCTTGTAGCATTGGATTTAGATACTAATTTTTTGAATATTCAGTGCAATTTAGATCGTCCGTATATGGTTCGCAGAAAGAACTGATAATTAAATATTTAAATCATCATATAGCGTTTATTGAATCGAGAGATTAAGCGGATGAACAGATATAATTTAGTGCAATTTGTAAATT
>NZ_AKIS01000155.1:0-12612 GCF_000277005.1 Pontibacter sp. BAB1700
GGAGTTTCGCATGTGCGGCGGCACCTAYYTTTTGTCTTGACACAAAAAGTAGGCAAAAAGTCAAGACTATCCAAACTCGCTGAACGCTCAGACAATGGATAGTCAAAGGGCGCACCTGGCAAAGCTATACCTAGAGTAGTTCCGTGTGAGTTTCCTAGCAATGCGTGCCAGTGGTATGTGTGGTCTGTGCTATAATGCTTATGCCTGCCAAATCTGTAGTGGCAGAAAGTCCCCCTTTGAAGGGGGTAGGGGGATGTTAATGGTATAGGAGGAAAAGCCGACGAAGCTAAACCTTTGAACCAGCAGCAGCAGGATTCCCCTCCTGGGAGAGGCTCTCTTTAAAGGGAGGGGTGGGTTAATCGTGCACGAAGTAGTAACGACGAAGCTATATCTTGGAACTGGCAGAGATTGACTCCCCCTCCTAATAACGGGAGGGCGCTTTTTTTACCACCCACGTCGTCATCGCCCTTTCCTGCTCCACCAGCACTGTCTTCAAGGGCTCCAGTCGCTCAGCCCCTAAACTCTTTTCCAATTCAGCAATCATCCCATCATCTGCCAGAAACCAGACCGGCCCGTGCGACATTCTGTAAAACCGGCCCTCGACCTGCTGCAGTTTTCCCTCCAGCCCGATCGTGGTACTGAAACGGGCGAAGAGCATACCACCCGGCTTTAGTACCCGCCAGAGCTCCTGCACGATGCCTTTGAAATGCTCCTCGCTTCTGGCAAAGTGTAACACGGCACTGCAGAGCACCACGTCAAATTTGTCCTCCGCAAATGGCAGCGCATCCAGATCCGCAACCACAAAGTTTCTGGCCGGCAGGGTAGGAGCCAGCTCTGATGCCAGCTCTCGCGTTTTCTCAATTGCTTCCGCCGAAATATCAGCTCCGTATACCTGCACCCCGGCTTGCATCATGTAGGTAATATTCCGACCTGCACCACAACCGGCGTCCAGTAAGTGCATGCCCTTCTGGATGCGGCCTTTCAGCAGTTGGTCAAACAGGTAGATGTCGATGTCGTCGAATTGGGCGCGGAGGGAAGTGAGGGGAAGGTGAAACATAGAAACTGTTGTTTAGACAAGGGAGCTGAAACGAGAGTGAGGCTGAAATTAAGCATGATTTTTCTATCCTTTCTGCTCTTTTTTTAAGAATATTGAACAGGATTTTACGAACGAATGAACTATGAATAATGCCACAGCAACTGAATCTGTGAAACGCTCTAATCTCTCTGTGAGCGAGTTTATCCAGAAATACGCTAATCATCCGACCTACATTCCGCCAACCGGACCTGAACTTAACGCCAAAAACTGGCAGAGCGAGGCGGCCCTGCGCATGTTCCTCAACAACCTCACCGACGAAGTGGCCGAGGACCCAAGCCGCCTTGTAGTATACGGTGGCATCGGGCAGGCGGCCCGCACCGTGGCGGATGCCCAGAAGATCATCGAGGTGCTGCTGACGCTGGAGGAGGACGAGAGTCTGCTGGTGCAGTCCGGAAAGCCGGTGGGCAAGGTGCGTACGCATGCTGAGGCGCCGCGTGTATTGATCGCCAATTCCAACCTGGTGCCGCATTGGGCTACGTGGGAGCATTTTAACGAACTGCGTGAGCGCGGCTTGATGATGTACGGTCAGATGACGGCCGGTAGCTGGATCTACATCGGTACACAGGGCATCTTGCAGGGTACTTACGAGACCTTCGCGGCCTGCGGCAGAATTCACTTTAACGATGACCTTCGCCACAAACTGCTCGTAACGGGCGGACTTGGCGGTATGGGCGGTGCGCAGCCATTGGCGGCCACCATTGCCGGTGCCACGTTCCTTGGTGTGGATGTCGACCCGGAGCGCATTAAAAAGCGTCTCGAAACCCGCTACATCGACAAGATGACTTACGACTACGAAGAGGCCAAACGCTGGGCGCTGGAAGCCAAAGAAAAAGGCGAGGCCATCTCCATAGGTTTGGTAGGCGACATTGGCGATGTGCTGGAGAAGCTGATTCAGGACAACATCACGCCGGAGATCCTCACTGACCAGACTTCTGCGCACGACCCGATCAACGGCTATGTACCAAATGGCCTGACGCTGGAGGAGGCGAAGGAGCTGCGTGAGCGTGATCCGAAGGAATACAAAGCCCGCTCCCTCAAAAGCATGGCCCGCCACGTGGGTTTCATGCTGGAGTTGCAGCGCCGCGGCAGCCGCACCTTCGACTATGGCAACAACCTGCGCGAGTTCGCGCAGCAGGGCGGTGAACCCAATGCCTTCAATATACCGGGTTTCGTGCCCGAGTATATGCGTCCGCTTTTCTGCGAAGGCAAAGGACCTTTCCGCTGGGCTGCCTTGTCAGGCGATCCAGAGGATATCCGCGTGACAGATGAAGCGCTGAAAGAACTCTTCCCGGAAAATACACACATGATCAAGTGGCTGGACGAAGCTGAGGAGAAAGTAGCTTTCCAGGGACTGCCTTGCCGCATCTGCTGGCTGGGTATGGGCGAGCGTGAGAAGGCCGGACTTATGTTCAACCAACTCGTGCGCGACGGCAAAGTGAAAGCTCCGATCGTGATCGGTCGCGACCACCTAGACTGCGGCTCTGTGGCCTCACCTTACCGTGAAACCGAGGGCATGCTTGACGGCTCTGACGCTGTGTCGGACTGGCCGCTGCTCAACCTGATGTCCAACACTGCAGGCGGTGCCACTTGGGTGTCGTTCCACCACGGTGGCGGTGTAGGTATAGGCTACTCCCAGCACGCCGGTATGGTGATTTTAGCTGACGGTACCGAGCGTGCTGATCGCTGCCTGAGCCGCGTGCTGCACAACGATCCGGCCATGGGTATCTTCCGACACGCCGATGCCGGCTACGAAACGGCACAGCAGAATGCCGAGAAATTTGGCCTGAAACTGTAAGCTGCTGCTTTCAAATAAGTATGGCTTTTTGTCATCACGGATGGTAGTAAGAAAAGCGGAATGATTGAATTAGCATTCCAGCTTTCTCACTGCCATTCGTAGTGACATTTACTTTGAAGAGCCGTTTACCCTTAACCAGCAATCTCAAAACTATGAAACAGGAACCTTCACATACCTTAATCGGTCCTTTCCGCCAGGTACTTACGATGGCTGATTTACCGGAAGCAGGGTCTATAGATGATGAACAGCTGCAGGTGCTCGAAAATGCAGGGGTGTTGGTGTATGATGGGTATATCGTATTGGTAGAGCAGTACGACAAACTGTTGAAAATTGCGCAGGAGAAGGGCTATAACTTGCAGAAAATTGCTGAGTCCATGGTGCTCATGCCCGGCCTGATCGACTCGCATACCCACATCTGCTTCGCCGGATCCCGTGCAAACGATTATGCCATGCGTGTGGCCGGAAAATCCTATCTGGAGATAGCCCGCAGCGGTGGCGGTATACTCGACAGTGTGCGCAAAACCCGTGAGGCAACCGTTGTAGAGCTTGTTGATCTGCTCAAAAAACGCTGCGACCGCCACTTGGCAGAAGGAGTGACCACCTGCGAGGTGAAGAGCGGCTATGGCCTGACTACCGAAGAAGAGCTCAAAATGCTGGAGGCGATACAGTTAGTTAACAAGCACCATGCCTTGGAGCTTATACCTACCTGTCTGGCCGCCCACATGCGTCCGCCTGAGCACACTGACTCTCGGCTATACCTGCAGGAAGTAGTGACCGAGCTTTTGCCACAGGTAAAAGAGCAGGGACTGGCCAACCGGGTGGATATTTTTATTGAAGACACCGCTTTCAACGAAGAGGACTCGCTGGAGTACCTACTGGCGGCACGCGAAATGGGATTTGACATAACCGTACACGCAGACCAGTTCAGTACCGGGGGTAGCCGCATTGCTGCCGAGGTTGGTGCATTAAGTGCTGACCACCTCGAGGCCAGTGGAGAGGAAGAGATCGCTCTGATGCAGGCTGCAGGTGTAGTGGCTACCGTGCTGCCCGGCGCTTCGCTGGGGCTGGGCATGCACTACGCTCCGGCCCGTAAAATGCTCGACGGCGGGCTTTGTCTGGCCATTGCCACTGACTGGAATCCAGGTTCTGCCCCATGGGTGATCTGCTGCTCCAGGCCGCTTTACTCGGCGCATCCGAAAAACTGACCTGTGCCGAGACATTGGCTGGCATTACGGTTCGTGCTGCAAAAGCCCTGAACCTGACAGACCGGGGAACAATTGAGAAAGGCAAATTAGCCGACCTGATCGCCTTCCCAACCGATAACTACAAGGAGATCCTGTACCAGCAAGGCAAACTGAAGCCAACGCAGATATGGAAGCTGGGTAAGGAAGTATAGCTGCTGCTTATTCCGCAAGTGTCAATTATCCCTGGTCAACAATTTAACAATTCAACCATCAACAATTTAACTCCATGTACAAACCCACAGCACCCGGCACCTGGAAAGGAAGAGTAGACGCTGCAGATGGTGAGGAAGGCAAGCGCTGGCATCAGGGAGTACAACTCCTCAACCTGAGTGATGAAGTCGAGTCTGCTTCTGCAGATCAGGCAATCGCTTTTGTTGGTTTTTCCTGCGACGAAGGGGTGCGGCGTAACCAGGGGAGAGAAGGTGCTGTAGCGGGGCCGGCCGCTCTGCGGCAGGCCATGGCGTCATTTGCCTGGCATCTGGAGGATGACACTGCTCTGTTTGATGCGGGTGATGTGTACTGCACCAACCAGAACCTGGAAGAAGCACAGAAACAGCTGGGCAAAAAGGTGCACGCCCTGCTTGCCCATACCTACAAAACCATTGTACTGGGCGGCGGGCACGAAACAGCCTATGGACATTATCTGGGTATAAAGCAGTTGCTGCCGCAGGATAAGCAGCTTGGTATCATCAACTTCGACGCTCACTTTGACCTGCGCAGCTATGAAAAACAACCCAGCTCGGGCTCACCTTTTCTGCAGATAGCCGACGACCTGCTGGCTGATGACCGGGAGTTCAATTACCTGTGCCTTGGTATACAGCAGTATGGCAATACCCAAAAGCTCTTCAACACAGCCAAAGACTATGGTGCTGATTACGTATTTGCACCCGCCATGCAGGTATACAACTATGAAGCCCTGCGGGAGAAATTGCAGCAATTCATAGCCATGATGGATGTGCTCTACGTGAGCATCGATCTGGATGTGTTTGCCGCGGCTTACGCACCGGGGGTGAGTGCTCCGGCTGCCTTGGGCATACATCCTGAAATAGCCTTGATCCTACTGCAGGAGATCATCAGTAGCGGCAAAATGCTGGCCTTGGATGTGGTGGAGCTGAACCCGGCACTGGATATTGATAACCGAACAGCAAAACTGGGCGCTTCCCTGCTTTACCACGTGGTACAGCAATGGAGTCAGGTATGATAGAGTTTGAGAGTTGAGGAGTTTAAGAAGTAAGAATTAGTGAAGGATTGCAAAGAGAATAAGTTTGCGTATATCTTTCCCTAATATTTTTCAAACTCCTCAACTCTCAAACTCCTCAACTTACCTCCCGATCTTAAACTTCGTCCAATAGGTCGTGTCAGGGGTTATTACTTCTACCTGGTAGGTATCAGGTCTTAGCTTGCCCAGGTCAAAGCGCCAGGAGGTTTCTTTTTTGGCTACACTGACAGGTTTCTTGTAGACTAGTCTACCAGCTTTGTTTTTAACTTCCAGCCGCGCGTTTTCAGTCAGCACCTGGTTGAAGTCCAGCACAAAGGTGCCTTTCTTAGTGGGGTTCAGAAATATGCCCGACAGTGTTTCCATGCGGGCAGTGGTGTCAGGCTTAGCAACTTTTAGTTGTTTCTGCTCTGCTGGTGGGAGCTGCGTTGAGCTCTCCTGCGCCATGGCGCTAAAACCAGCCAGTAGCACTGCACCGGCCAGCAAATACGTTTGTTTCATCTTCATAATTTATCTCCAGTACAGATTACGTATACGGCTGTATATGCATAATCTGAGCCAGATTTTATCAGGCTTATGATATTTCTAAAAAAATCAGTGCAATTTTTTTAGAAGGCTACCCGGTAGGCCACTACGCGGTTGTCATAAAAAGTAGGCACGTAAAGCAGACCCTGCTCTTCCGAATAGAAAATATCGGCGGTGTTGATCTTTTTGTTCTTGGTGTCAAGTATTTTCCAATTCCTTCCGTTGATATCGACATAGTAAATCTCGCCATTCCAGTTTGATACCAGGGTGCCATCTGTGCCCACCCGGGTTATACCATCTGCCGACGGAATCTTATCAGTCCAGTCTGTGAAGTCTTGCCGCTCGATATCCAGGAAGCGAACCTTGCCCGTGTTGTGGGAGGCCACAATCAGGCGGTTGTTGTCATATAGCAAGCCATTGGGGCGTTCACGCTTTGTGTCGAGCCACTGACTCACACGTCCGTTGCGGAACAGGTAGATGGTTCCCCGCTGAGAATCGGACACGTATACATTGCCGGCATTGTCAATCGTCACATCATTGAGCATCTGGGCTTTGTCAGCTTTGTGGCGTGCCAGTACGGCACCTGTCTGTGTGGCGATGGCAATGATCTCGTCCATATCTGCCACATAGAGTATGTTGTTGTGCAACGCCAGGCCTTTGGGATCGTTCAGGCCAGATACCCAGTACAACTGGTCCACATCGCCATTGGGGTTGAGGCGTGAGATGAAGCCATCGCCGTCCTTCCGGTCTTTGCTGACCTGGTTGATGTTGGAGACATAGAGTACATTGCGCTCACGGTCAAATACCACCGATTCCGGTGTGCGCAGGGTGTTGTCAGTGGCCCATGCCTCGGTCAGTGTCACTGGGGCTCTGGAGGAAAAGAGTCCGCCACTGCAGCCTTGCAGGATAAGTGCAGTCAGTATGAGAAGGCTTATTAAAGATAATGGTCGCATAGTAAGGTCTGTTGTTTTACCTTACTACGCGTTAGCGTCCTGCCTGTTTTAATCTGTCTCGAGCCCGAGCTTCTGCATAGTGCGCAAACGGGACACCTTACCAGTGGGTGTTTCAGAGAATGCAGGGCTGTAGTAAATGTCCTTCGGCATTTCAAACTTGCGCAAAATGCTTCGCATTTTATCCATTACCTGCTGCTCTTCCTCATCTGTGAGTTGTTTGCCTTCCAGCACCAGAATCACCTTTTCACCCAGCAGTTCGTCGGGCTGTGAGGCCACAAAGAAACGCGGCGCCTGTTCCAACTCCGCCAGGGCCTCTGACACGGCTACCTCCACCACTTCGGTCTGTACCTTCACACCACCTGTATTGATGGTATTGTCGGCGCGACCAATCCAGCGGAAGCGGGTAGGAGTCAGAATCTCCACTATGTCATTGGTCACCAGCGTTTCGTTTTCAGTCAGATCGGCCGTTATAGTGAGACAGCCCCGGTTGTCCTGCCCGATGGTAACTCCCTCAAGGGTTTCGTAATAATCGGCAGCATCGGGTCCGTTGAGTAGGCGCAGGGCAATGTGCGAGGCTGTTTCAGTCATGCCATACGTGTGGTATACCGGTACCTGCAGTTGCTGTAGCTCACGCTGCAGCGAAAAATTGACCGGGGCACCTCCCACCAGAATGGCCTTCATTTTGTCCAGTCGCTCTGTGGCACCATGGTTTTCCTGCAGAATGGTCTGCAGCTGCATAGGCACAAAAGAGGCGAAATGGTACACTTCGTCAGCAGGAGCCAGCGTAAGCGGATTTCCGACAGGCTCTACGATGGTCATTTGCATATCTGTCAGCAGCCCGCGCACCAGCATCATCATGCCGGCAATGTACTCTGTATTGAGGCACACGAGCATGCGCTCTTCGGCTTTCAGACCGAGCAACTTGACGGTGCGGCGTGCGCTGATCTCCATTTGCTGGCGCGAGAGAGTGATCAGCTTAGGCGTACCTGTAGAGCCGGAAGTGTGAATCGGAAATTCCTGCACTCCATTGAGCCAGTCACGGCAAAACTCGAGGGTTTTAGCTTCGTAGCCGTTGAGCGGTACGCTGTTGCGAAAAGAGTAGGCCGCTATCTCATCGTAATAGAACTTGTTACCGTTCAGGGTCAGGAACCTTTGCGTCATGGGGTGTCTCAGTGTTAGAAGCAAGGAATGCCTTTGGGCTGCCTCGCCGCATGTTCAATCGTTTTATTTGAGGAGCCTGGCAGGTAGAGCTTCAGCTCGTTTGTGTTGTTTGTACCATACGCAGCCAGGGTGCTGCCCGGCTATTCCCAATATTTTCTTCTTAGGTATAGCCGCCCAAAATTTTGCCCAAAATTACGACATTCAGGTATAAGACCTAAATAAGGCCAAGTATAATTTTGCTAAAGGCGCCCTTTGTACAGACACTAGCTCTTTTGTAGCCGGGTTTGTAAAGATAAAGTGCTCCTACTCTCCTCAGAAAGGATAGCAGGAGCTTATCGTAAATTGATTTCAGGCTGCCGGACGCCGACTCACTTCGATTTGGCAGTTTATGGAGGCGTCTACAATAGACAGGTTTGTCTCAAGGTCAATCTCAAAAGGCTTAATAAAGCACATCCCTTTCCGGTCGGCGTATCAGGTTGTCTACCGATAGACGGCCAGAGCCCAAAACCAGAAAGACTATGAGCAGGATCAGGACGATGAGAGATGACCAGAGTTCGGTATTTTCGGAGTAGAAGCCCGTTGCGGATTAATAAAGAACACAGCACCCAGCAGAATGGGAATCTGGAAGAGAATAGCGATGCGCGTGATCAGGCCCATGGCGATAAGCAGCCCGCCTACCAGGTGTGCGAAGGCCACGTAATGGGCCATCCCAAACGACACCCACTGAAACTGGCTGTTGCGCATGATGCTCTGCAGAGCTGCCGTATCCTGAATAAACATGACACCCTTCACGAATAAAAAGATACCCAGCGCCATGCGCACGAAGTCTACCCAAACCGGATGGTGTGCATCTGCCCAGTGCTCGATCCGGTGCATGTCTTGCGTTAAGTTCATGGCTGTAAAAATTAAGGTTTAAGAAATTGGTATACAATTATTTAAACGAATTATACAGCGAAACGGACAATCCAATAGGTGATATATCGTATGGGGGTGACTTTCGCAAGGGAGTAGTTGGAACCGGCATTTGCACCAATTCTGTCCAGAAATTAGGAGGCAGGGGATTACAAGCTCAAAAAGCTATACCTGTCCTTACCTTACAAAGCCTTCAGCAGCGCCTGCTTATAGGCGGCAAACTCTGCCGCGTTTGCTTTGCTGTCGGTGTAGATTTCCAGTATACCTGCACCGGCATTGGGGGCAAAAAATGCAGGAAGCGCCTGCTCTAATTCCTCTAGTGAAGCGCAGGCGGTATAGGCCAAACCGAAATCCTGCGCGGTACTGCGGGCGTCGAGTTGTTGCCTTGTCTCAAAGAACTCCTCCAGTTCAGGCTGTCTTCGCGGACCGTCGATCAGTCTGAAGATGCCGCCAGCGTGGTTGTTGATAATGACGATGCGCAGGTTGGCTGGCAGGTAGTTGTGCCAGAGTCCGTTGCGGTCGTAGAAGAAAGCCATGTCGCCGGTGAGCAGCATGGTGATACGCTTGCTGCTCAGGGCACAGCCGACGGTGGTACTGGTGCTGCCGTCGATGCCGCTGGTGCCGCGATTGGCGTACACCTGCACTTCCTGCTCTGACTGCAGGGCCAGTATGTTGGCATAGCGCACGGCCATGCTGTTGGCGAGGTGCAGATTGCTCTGCTGCGGCAGACTGTCAAGAACGCGGCTGATGGCAGTCAACTCACTGTAGGGAGCTGTTTTAGTAAAATCTTTCAGAAATTGGGTAGCCTTGCCCGCTATACCAGCCCATGATTTAATGTAGCCAGCGTCTTCGCGGGTGCTACCGGCCATACTGCGGAAAAAGCTGCCCGGGGTACAGCGGATGATCTTGGTTAGCGACTGAAAAGTATCGGCCACTTGTCCGGCCGGTTGTATGTGCCAATGTGCCTTTGGTTTGTATTGCCGCAGGTATAGCTTCAGACTTTTGGAGATGACCGACTTGCCAAAGGTGATGAGTAAATCCGGCTGCAGGGCCTGCATTTTCTCCGGATCAGGACAGGCCAGTACCGCATCGTGATGGCGCACTACGCCTGCCAATTGCTGCGTGTTGCTGATGATATCGCCTACCGCTACGGCACCTGTGGAGCTCATAAACGTCTGGAGGGCATGCAACAGCTTCGGATCCTGGTTTCCCTGGCCGGCTACGATTAGCACCCGCTTGAAATAAAGCAGCTCCTGCTCCAGTCTGAGGGCCTGCATCGGGTTGAGATCGAAGGCGTTGTGATCTTCCTCGATCACCTTCGCCTGCTCATCAAAAACTATTTTTTCACCTTCAGCCGGATAAAAGGGCTCCCGCAGCGGCACATTGATGTGCACCGGACCAGCGGGGAAGGCCACCGCTTCGTTCAGCGCCTCTGACACCATGCGCTCCGTGTGCCATACCGCATCCGGGTGCTCCAGGGCTACAGGAAAATCGAAACTGCGCTTGATGTGCTGTCCGTATACCTGCTGCTGCCGGATGGTCTGTCCGTCCAGCTGGTCGATCCACTCCGGCGGACGGTCAGCGGTAAGAACCAGCAGCGGCACCTGCAGAAAGAAAGCTTCCGCTACAGCGGGTGCATAGTTCAAGGCAGCCGTACCAGAGGTGCAGATCAACACAGTCGGTCTTCCTGTCGTCTGCGCCATACCCAAAGCAATAAAGGCAGCTGCCCGTTCATCACTCACCGTGCGCACCGTCAGTTTCGGGTGGCGGGCAAAGGCAATCGTGAGCGGCGCACAGCGCGATCCCGGCGACAGCACCACATTCTCCACCCCCTTGCGGGCACAAATCTCAGCTATATTGACAACGGGAGCTTTTATCATGATTTAGTGATTTAGTGATTGGTGTTTAAAAATCTGCCAGGATTTTAAACATCGTTTGGAGTTTGTGCTGTGTCTCATGCCATTCTTTTTCGGGGGAGGACTCCCCGGTGATGCCGGCTCCAGCGTAGAGTACGGCTTCGTTTTGTAATAGCTGCATGCAGCGGAGGTTCACGAACAGGTGTGTGCCGGCTTCACTGTTCACGGGCCCTAAAAAGCCGCTGTAATAGCTGCGGTCGTATCCTTCGTGATCCTGTATAAAACGCAAGGCTGGCTCTTTGGGCAGACCGCAGACGGCGGAGGTTGGGTGCAGCAGGCGCAGCATATCAGTTCCGAGGGTGGGGAAGTCCACTTCCTTCAAGTCTACCTTGAAATCGGTGCGCAGGTGCATCAGGTTGCCGGCTATCACCGTGCGCGGACCCACTTCGGTATATTCGCGTAGGCGCAGTTTTTTGAAACAGCTCAAAATGTAGCGCTCCACCATGCCCTGCTCTTCAATCTCCTTTTGCCGCCAGATGGCGTTGGCCGTGGAGCCGTCTTCGCAGAGGGGCTGTGTACCGGCCAATGCCACTGTTTTGAAAAACTGCTGCTGGTCGACGCTCACCAGTATTTCAGGAGAGGCACCCAGCCAGGTGCCCACACCAGGTATAGCCACCAGCGACACAAAGGCATTTGGATAGGCCGAAGCCATTTTCTCGAAGGCCTTATGCAGACTAAAAGCCTCAGGAAGGGAGGATGAACTGCTTCTTGAGAGCACGACCTTCTCCATCGCCTCCGCCCGGATCACATCCACGGCAAGGCTCACGGCTGCTTCAAAAGTTTCTTCGTTGCGGTCGGAGTGGCGGGGCGGACTGGCAGGTACAGGCCATTGCGCTGGCTGCCCGTTTTCAGCCCGAGTAAGTCCTTCTTTAAATAAATTCACCTGCGCAGCGGGTGCATCAGGGGCCGTGCGGAGCTGCTTGGAGAGCGAGCTGTAACTGATGTCGGCTTTCAGGAATATGTGGCTATGCGCACCCTCTGTCACAAATGGACAGAACAGAAAGCCGCCGGGCTAGGCTCCAGGTCAGGTATAGCAGGAGTAGTTTGCATGCCAAAAGAGATGCAGGCCTGCACTCGGTCTGTAAGGCAGGTCGCCATACCGGCAAGTACGCCTCGCTGCAGCGCGAGCGCCGCCGAGAGTACCTGTTCCAGGGTATAATGTTGCGTATTTTCCTCTCCCATACCAGCTGCCTGCTCCATCTTTTTATTTCTTATCGATTATGGCTAGGGTCATGCGGCTAAGGCATACCAGATCGCCAGCTTCAGAGGTGATTCTGATTTCCCATACCTGTGTGCTGCGGCCCTGGTGCAAGGCTTTGGCCTCACCGTATACCCACCCTTCGCGCACGCTGCGGATGTGGTTGGCATTTATCTCCAGTCCCACGCAGGCTTTCTGGCTAAGATCCACTGTAAGTGCGGCCCCGATGCTGCCCAGCGTTTCGGCCAAAGCCACAGAAGCGCCGCCGTGCAACAGACCCATCGGCTGGTGAGTGCGCTTGTCAACAGGCATCTTTGCGATCAGAACCCCATCCTTATAAGAGGTTAATTCGATGCCGAGGTGCTCCACCATCGTGTTTTTACTCCACTCTTGCAGCTTTTCTAACGTAGAATCCATTTTGTATAGGCTTTGAATGCTAACTTCGCATTCTCGTATCTGTAAAGAGGCAAAAGTAAGTCAATTTTGAGTATTAAGAAAATATACCTGATCCGCCACGGGCAGACCGATTTTAACCTGCAAGGCATTGTACAAGGCAGCGGCGTGGATGCGTCGCTCAACGAGCTGGGCCGCAGACA
>NZ_AKIS01000156.1:0-11775 GCF_000277005.1 Pontibacter sp. BAB1700
AAAGTTAACCGCAGCCTGCCCCGCTGGGTGGCGCTGGCTTCTGTGGGTGCCGTTTTCTTGATGACGCTATACCTGTGGCTGAGCAATCCTATACCTGTTCTGGGTTCGGCCTGGTTGGTACAATTCACCCAGCCTTGGATTCCGCAATGGGGAATCAGCTTTAGTCTGGCGCTCGACGGATTGAGTCTGCTCATGCTGCTGCTCACCTTTTTCATCGGCTTGCTGGCGGTGCTTATTTCGTGGCGGGAGATTCAGACCAAAGTCGCTTTTTTCCACTTCAATTTGCTCTGGGTGCTGGCAGGTATAACGGGCGTGTTCCTCACCATGGACCTCTTCCTGTTTTACTTTTTCTGGGAAGTAATGCTTATCCCGATGTATTTCCTCATCGGCATTTGGGGACATGAAAACCGCCGCTACGCTGCTTACAAATTCTTCATCTTCACGCAGGCTTCGGGCTTGCTCATGCTGCTGGCTATCCTTGGACTCTACTTCATCCACGGAAGCCAAACGGGAATCTATACCTTCAGTTATTTTGAGTTGCTCAACACCACGCTGGCACCCGAAGCGGCACGTTTGCTGATGTTCGGTTTTCTGGCGGCTTTCCTGGTGAAACTACCCGTGGTGCCGTTCCACTCTTGGTTGCCCGATGCACACTCCGAAGCCCCAACGGCGGGCAGTGTGATCCTGGCGGGACTGCTGCTCAAAACCGGAGCCTACGGACTGCTCCGTTTCGTGCTGCCGCTCTTCCCGACGGCTACCGTAGAGTTTGCGCCATGGGCCATGCTTCTGGGGGTAATCGGCATTATCTACGGCGCCATCCTGGCTTTCTCCCAAACCGACCTCAAGCGACTGGTGGCCTATACCAGTGTGAGCCACATGGGCTTCGTGATACTGGGCGTGTTTGCCTTTAACGAGTGGGCGCTGCAGGGCGTGGTCATGCAGATGATCACACACGGCCTCAGCACGGGCGCACTCTTCATCATCGCCGGCTTCCTCTACGAGCGACTCCATACCCGCGACATCCGGCAGATGGGTGGCTTCTGGTCCACGGCTCCCAAGATGGGTGTCATCGCGCTCATATTCGTCATGGCCTCCCTCGGCCTGCCCGGACTGGGCAACTTCATCGCCGAATTCCTGACACTCGTCGGCTCCTGGCAGGCCAACAACTGGCTGACCGTTTTCGCCACCATCGGCTTGGTGATGGCAACGATTTACTCACTTCGCATTATGCAGAAAATTTTCTTCCAGGAGTATAAACTCGTGCAACCGCTTCCCGATATGAACGCCCGCGAAATGCTCATCGCCATCCCGATGGTTGCTATGATCCTGTGGCTGGGCCTCTACCCACAACCCGTCCTTGACACCGCCCGACCCAGCATACAGGAACAACTGCAGGCTTATACGAAGCCTCCAATAGAGCAAAAAAAGCTCCCATCGACACTGGAAAACATGGCGCGTGTAGAAGAAAACACACTGGAGAAACTTTCGGAAAAACCTGAGGACGCGAAGCCAGCTTTAAATCTTCAAGTTTCCAAATCTCCAAGTCCACTCATCCCCAAATCTTCTAATTAAAAAGATATGACGCTGACTGATTTCCAACACCTCATGCCGCTGCTCATTCTCACCTTTGCGGTGCTGGTGTCCATGCTGGTGATTGCCGTGGGGCGCAACCACAAGATCATGTATGTCATCACGGCCGTCTCATTTCTAGCGGCTTTTGCTTCTCTCTTTGAGCTACGGAATGTCGGTCGCTATACCATTGAGCCGCTGCTGGTCATCGATGGATTTGGCGTGTTTTACATCGGCATGATTCTGCTCACGGCCCTGCTCATCAGCATGCTGTCCTATGCCTATTTTGAGCAACGGGAAGAGCGGAAAGAGGAGTATTATCTCCTGCTCCTGATGGCGACAATCGGGGCTTGTGTACTGGTCATCAGCAAGCATTTTGCCTCATTGTTCTTAGGTCTGGAAATCCTCAGCGTGTCGCTCTATGCCCTCATCGCCTACCTGCGTAAACGGGAACGTTCCGACGAGGCAGGTATAAAGTATCTTATTCTGGCGGCTTTCTCCTCTGCTTTCTTGCTCTTCGGGATGGCGCTGGTATACGCCAGCACCGGTACCATGGAGTTTGCAGGTATAGCCGCAGCCATTGCCAATTTCACCGAACTGCCGCTGTTGCTCCTGACTGGCTTCGGGATGATGATCGTAGGTATAGGATTCAAGCTGAGTGTGGTTCCTTTCCATATGTGGGCGCCGGATGTGTATGAAGGAGCGCCTGCCCCGGTGACGGCTTTTATCGCCACTGTTTCCAAAGGCGGGGTGCTGGGCGTGCTGATTCGCTTCTTCATGGAAGTTGACGGTTTCCGCTACCCGACACTCGTGCTGATTTTCACCATCGTAGCCATTGCCTCCATGCTGGCGGCAACCTGCTGGCCTTGCTGCAGCGCAACGTCAAACGCATACTCGCCTACTCTTCCATCGCACACCTGGGCTATCTGCTCGTGGCTTTTCTGGCGGGCAACCAAATGGGTGTGGAAGCGGTGACCTTTTACCTCGTGGCTTACTTCATCACGACGGTCGGAGCTTTTGGGGTAGTGGCCATGCTCTCTGATAAGGAGCGTGATGCGGAGCAACTCGAAGACTACCGTGCCCTACTCTGGCGCAGACCATGGACGGCGGCTGTCTTCACGGCCATGCTGCTTTCGCTGGCAGGTATACCGCTCACAGCGGGCTTTGTGGGCAAGTTCTATATTCTGGCTGCGGGGGTAAATACACAGCTCTGGTTGCTGGTGGTGATGCTGGCGCTCAACAGTGTGATCGGCTTATTTTACTACATCCGCATTGTGGCTGTTATGTTCCAACAGCCGGAAGCAGAGACAGAGGCTGATCCACGTGGCAAACTGCGTCCTTCTATCTATGTGGCCAGCGTAGGTACACTTACCGTGCTGGCCTTGCTGCTGGTGTACATTGGCGTGTATCCATCCGGGTTATTGCAGGTAATTCAGGGATTGATTGCAACAACAGCTCCATAAACAGCCAATGTGTTGTCCATTAGAAGCCTTTCACACAGAAGGGCTTTTTTGGTTTCAATATACCTTGCCACAGTAAAAATCAGGGTAAACTTAGGATCCAATAATGTATCCTTACTTCAGTAAAACCCTTGTGACTCTAATTAATAGCAGGAACCTGACACAAATAAACCTCTTACTTAACACTAAAAATAATCAAAATAAATATTTACTTATTCACAAAATATATCGTATCTAAAAAGAGTCTAAACGCCTGTTTGGTTTTATAAAAGGACACGAATCATGACTAAGGCTGTATTATCTGTGCTGCGGTTCTTTTCGTTCATTGATCTATCCGGTCAGGGGAATTTATATGCTACGCATCAGGGAAAATAGCCCCACAGGCCGCCATGCGCTTGCTGGCGAGTAAGTATGTGTACCATTTGCCACTTCATATGCATAACTGATAAGCGATAAAAGGCAGCTAAAATGATGATATGATTGCCAGGAAAAAAGCAAAATTCCGGATAGTGCCTTACGGGCCGGAACATGAACAGGCGCTACTGGAAATTGAACGTATGTCGCCGCAGGGCTTTATGGTCAAGCTGGAAGTCATGCGCGATCATTTTTTATCCCGGGCAGAGCTATTTGAGGACTATGCTGCTTTTGTCGCACTTGGCCCGGAAGAGAAGGTGCTGGCAGGTGGTATAGGCGCACAGACACCCATGTGCATCAACGGAAAGCTGCACCAGACAGGCTTCGGTTTCGATGTGCTGGTTGATCCCTCTGTCCGTAACATGGGTATTGGACGGGACCTGGCTACCTGCGTGCGAAAACGATACTTCGACCCGAAAGGATTGAAACGCCAGTTTACCACCCTTCGGGCCGGCAACCTGACCATGCTGCACCTGCTTTCCAAATCTTATCGCAACACTTTCCTGTACGAGTTTCTATACCTGACTTTCCCAACTGCCCGTACCCTGCGGGTTGAGAATGCCGCCATTGGTGATACCTTATTTAAAACATCTCTTTTCACTGAAGAGAGCAAGCTAAGTGACTACTACGAAGTAAATGAAAGCGGTATGGGTCTGTGGCACACGCATAAACTGTATCAACTCAAAGTAAAGTCAGTAAACCCGGTGTTGAGCGGCGGGCTTTGGCTGGGGAACCGTTTTATCCGAACAAATAAATATGTGCCGCTGGTGGGATCTCTGTTAAAGACGACTACAATTTACAATCTTACCCAGGACAACATAAATACTTTGCCAGAGGTGTCGCTTGAATTGTACCAGCGGGGCATCAACTACATGCAGATTTGCTGTCAGCCCAATGACGCTGTATACCATGCCCTGCAAAAAAGCGCCCTCAATGCCTTCAGTCACTATGTGGTGAGTAGTATGGAGCTGAAGGCAGATGAGCCTCTTTCGCTTGACGTCCGCTGCCTGTGACATTTCCTGTATCTTTGTAGGCAGATCACATGTTGCAAGCCCTATGAAAAGCCTTCTGTTGTCTTTGCTTTTAATGCTTAGCTTTTACCACACTGCCATAGGGCAGCAACAACCGGACAGCACCCGTATCACCTTCCGGGTGTACGCTCCTACCCTATCGGATTCGCAGCAGGTATACCTGAGTGGCAGCACGCCTGAACTCGGAAACTGGCAACCCAACCGCATCACTATGCGGCATACCGGGGCTCAGGTATGGGAAAAGACGGTATACCTGAAAGAGCAGTCAGTGCAGTACAAGTTCACCCTTGGCTCCTGGAACACCGAGGCTACCGACGAGCAAGGCAATCCGCTGCCAAATTTCAGTCTGGAATTAGAAGGTGACACCACCGTGCAACATCAGCTTAGCCATTGGCTGGAGAAAGCCAGCAAGCCAATTTCAGGAGGCATCACCGGCACGGTAGCGTATCACCGCAACTTAACAGCAGACAGCCTGCAGCCCCGTGACCTGATTGTGTGGTTACCGCCGGGCTACGGAGAAAGTAACAAACGCTATCCTGTCCTTTATATGCATGATGGGCAAAACGTATTCGATCCGGCTACGAGTTCCTTCGGCGTAGACTGGGGCATAGACGAAACGGCAGACAGCCTGATCCGCAACAGGCAAATGGAGCCTGTCATCATCGTAGGAATTTACAACACGACCGATCGCATGGAAGAGTATGTGCCGGGGCTGAAAGGCAGCGCCTACATGGATTTTGTAGTGAACAAGGTGAAGCCGCTTATTGATCAGACCTACCGCACCAAATCGGGCGCCAAACATACCCTGACAGGCGGTTCTTCAGCCGGTGGAATCATGGCGTTTATGCTGGCCTGGGAATATCCGCAGGTGTTCAGCAAGGCCATCTGTATGTCCCCCGCTTTCAAGATCATGCACATCGACTACGTGAAGGACGTGCAAGCCTATAAAGGCAAAAAGAAAAAGCTGAAGCTCTATATTGACAACGGCGGCATCGACCTGGAGGCCCGTCTGCAGCCAGGTATAGACGAAATGTTAGCAGCTCTGCAGGCTCAAGGCTACCGAGAAGGCAAAGACTATACCTGGGTTCTGGACAAGAAGGCACAGCACAACGAAGCGGCCTGGGCCAGGCGCATGCCGGCAGCCTTGACTTTTTTATTGGCAAAGTAAGGCGATGGCAAGGTTGATACTGCAAATAGATAAATATTGCAAAACTTATATATTACTTATTTTAAAATCAGGTTTTCTGAACACAGTTCTTCTACTCACTTTGTTACCTAACTGGCTTTAGAGGAAGATTTATCACCTAATAAGTCAGAATAAATGTCTCTTCCAATCTCAAAAATCGCAGGTATAGCCTGGCATCCTGTTGCATTTTTCCTTACCTTGAAACACAATTCATCTTCAGTTTTCAGGTTATAAATACAGGTACAAGAAAGGAGCACGCTATGGGACAGCAATTTTTAAAGTATGGTTGGATTTTGGTTGCACCGCTACTGATTTTACAGTTGAGCGGTGAGAACAGCCTCAAACTGAGCGCTACGCCAAACGAGCGCAACGACAGAGCCTTTGAGGCAAACAGACAAATTTTCACTTCACCTGCCCTGCCTGACGCCATCACGTTTGCAGGTGAACCCGTACCGCTGCATCTGCCGGATGTAGCGGAGCGTCTCGACCGTGAGCTGCTGGCTAACACCTACTTGCACACCAGCACGCTGCTGGCCTTGAAACGAATGCAGCGCTACCTGCCGGAGATCCGGCAGATCCTGAAGGAGAATGATATGCACGAAGATTTCATTTACCTGGCCCTGGCCGAGAGTCTTTTCGGGCAGGTAACCTCCCATGCCGGTGCCTCTGGCTTCTGGCAGCTCATGCCAGACACGGCCCGCGGCTATGGGATGGTTGTGAATGGGGAGGTGGACGAGCGCTTCCATGTGCAGAAATCGACTGTGGCGGCCTGTCGCTATCTCAAAACAGCCAAAAACAAGTTTGGCACCTGGACCGATGCTGCCGCCTCCTACAACCGTGGCATGGCTGGTCTGGACAAAGCCATGAAGCACCAGAAGGTGAACTCCTTCTATGATCTCTACCTGAATGACGAGACCTCCCGCTACATCTTCCGTATCCTGGCCCTGAAAGAAATTCTCGGCAATCCGCAGAAGTATGGATTTGACGTACCGGAAACACATGGTTACAATCCACTGCCTGCCAAAGCTGTGACCGTGGAGAACACCATACCTGACCTGATCGACTTTGCGCAAGAACAGGGTACGAATTACAAAACACTGCGCCTCTACAACCCCTGGATCAGAGGTTATAAACTAACCGTGCCAGCCGGCAAAGAGTATGTGCTCCAAATGCCTATGTAATTACTGTGACAAAAGAGCCTGTGGCAAAAGATAAGAGACTTTTATAGTTAATAGGATTAAGACAGACAATAAACAGGTATAGCAACTACTCTTACACCTGATCTAATAGAAAAGGGAGTGTCGGAAACATCCGGCACTCCCTTGCTGTATAACAGGGCATGAGCAGAGCATTTGTAAAAGAAGACGACGCAGGCGAAGCGCCCATCATTCCACCACGGGCTGCCCTGCCTGCAGGCGTTCCCAATTATGTTCGTCCGCAGGGACTGGAGAAACTTAGAACTGAACTGGAAGAGCTGGAATCGGAGCGCACTATTGTAGAAGCCAACCGCGAAAACGATGCGGACCGCACCCGTCAACTCACTATCCTCAACGGCAAACTCAGCGCCCTGAACGGACGAATTGCCAGCGCCAGAGTCATAGACCCGCTGGAGCAAACCCCGGACGAAGTGCGCTTCGGAGCCACTGTCAAGCTACGCACTCTTAGTGGTGGCAAACCCGGCACCATCCGGCAGTTCACCATCGTGGGTGTAGACGAAGCAGATGTTACGCAAGGGCTGATAGGGTTTGTAGCTCCTATTGCACAAGCGGTAACGGGTGCCAAAGTCGGTCAGAAGCTGCACCTGAAGTTGGGGCGTGTGGAAGAAGAAGTTGAAGTGGTGGAGATTAAATACAGCTGAGCTATGTGTATTTCTATAAAACAGGAAGGCAGGTATAGTGCACTATACCTGCCTTCCTGTTTGTGATAGGTTTGGTTTAATGCTGGTGCCCCTGCGGCATGGCAGCCGGTTGGTCAGCAGCTGCTCCCGTGCTCTGCCCTCTTCTGTACGTTTCTTCCGTTTCTCCGCATGTCAGCATCGCCTCTCCGAAATATGGGTTTCGGATATCCTTGATCTCGCTCAGCCAGAATGCGCCCTTATCGCCGAGTGCCATCGGACAGGACTGTATATAGGCCACATCATGCTGAATGCCGAACACTTTCACGGCTTCGATGACATGGTCGGAAAGCGGTGAGAAAGCAGCTCTTTGCTTTTCCAGATCGCGGCTTTTTTGGATCGCTTCGGCATTAGACTTCAATGTTGGCAGCAGCGCCATCCACTGATCGTGCATTTTACCATCGAGTTCACCCATATTCACTTGCCCCAAAGTCACGACAAAGGTACCTGCCGCCTGACGTGCTGCCGGCACATCGGATGCTACCAGGGCATTTTTCAGGGTATAATACTGGTCAATGAGCTGGGTGAGCTGTTGCTGGAAAGCTTCCGGTGCCTTAGGTCCGCCTGCTGGTGGTGGCGACATCATGCTGTAGTTACCTCGCAGCTGTGCAGCTCCATCCACGGCAAACACACCATTTGTTACCACTTCCTCACCTGGTTGCAAGCCAGATTCCACGACATACCGCTCGCCCATGCGTGGCCCCAGTGTCACCTCGCGCATCTCGAAAGCCGGCATCTCCTGCCCCGGTACTTTCACGTATACCACCGAGCGCTTACCTGTCCACAGCACGGCACTGCTCGGCACCGACAGTGACTGTTCTTTGGCACCGGTAGAGGTCTTGATGCGGGCATCCGCAAACATGCCCGGCTTCAACTGGTTGCCGGGATTCTGCACCTCCGCCCGCACCTCGATGGCACGGGTTGTCGGATCGAGTACAGGGGTGATAAAGGCTACCTTGGCTGTAAATTCTTTGCCAGGTATACCTGGTACCGTGAAGGTGATGTTGCCACCCTGCTTGATCCAGGACAGGTCAGCTTCGTAGGCGTCCAGCACCACCCACACCGAGGACAGGTTCGCTACTTCAAAAAGTGCAGACCCTGTTGTCACGTAGTCACCGGCACTTACCAATCGCTCTGTTACCACACCGGCGGCATCAGAATAAATATCGAAATTGGTGATGATGTCCGATGCGTTTTCAATACGCTTGATCTGTGCATCAGTCAACTTCCAGAGCTTGAGTTTGGACCGGGCGGCTTCGTAGAGTTCGGGCATCAGGTCCTTGGCTCGGGCAGCTTCCTGCAGCTCACGCTGGGCTGTGATCAGCTCCGGTGAATAAAGCGAAGCCAGCCGCTCTCCACGGCGCACTTCCTGCCCGGTAAAGTTCACGTAGAGCCGCTCAATGCGTCCCGGAAACTTAGCTGTGATCGAAGACACCTGCTGTTCGTTCAAGGCCACTCTGCCCGAAAGCACGAGTTCGTTCTCCGGATCAACCATTTCCAGCCTGGTAGTTTGGATGTTAGAAAGAGCGATGGCCTCTGGTGTCATCTCAAGTACATAGCGGCTGGTTTTGTTACTGCTTCCGCCATTGCTCACCGGAATCAAATCCATGCCACAAAGCGGGCATTTCCCCGGTCCCTCCTGCCTGATCTGTGGGTGCATGGAGCAGGTATACTCCGTGGCACCCGCTACCTCTCCGGCGTGTTCGTGTGCCTGTTCTGAACCCCGGCCGCCAAACAGCAGCCAGCCCAGCAGCAGTCCGCCCAAGGCCACGAGTAAGTAGGTTCCGATTCTTTTATTTCTTGATGTCATGTTTCTTTATGCTTATGACTGTTGTTCTTCTGATTTTCAGTGCTTTTGTAGACTGGTGCACGATTGTCATCTCCCTGCCCCCTTCAAAGGGGACACTATTGCCCGTCTACTCTATCTATACCTACCCAATTCTAATTATCCCCCTGCATCATGCGGTTGATGGCTGACACGGCAATGTTCTGGTCTGTGACAGCCTGCAGTTGCTGTTGCCTTAAACTGAGCAAAGACTGACGCTGGCGGATGATCTCTTCTATACCTGTGCCCGTAACGGAGTAGTTTGTGGTGAGCAGCCGGATGGTCTGTTCTGTGAGCGTTACCTGATCTTTGAGCAGGTTAATCCGGCTGACTGCACTCTGGTACTGGTATAGCAGATTCTCCAGTTCCGTGAACAGTTCACGCTCCGTAGCTTCCTTCTGGAACACAGCCGCCTGTTGGGAGAACTCTGCTTCCTTTTGGGCCGCATTGTATTTTTTTACGGTAGATCGGCAGCGTCAGGGTCACCATCGGCATCACCATGTTCTCGCCGCCCATATTCATCTGGGTCATATCATCCATGCGCGGTTTGAAGATCATGTAGTTTAGCCCCACCCCAATCATTGGTCGGCCCATCAGTTGCGCCATCCGCAGTTGGGATTCCCGGGCCTTCTCGTCCCACTCGTACATTTTGAGCATCGGGTGATTGCTGCGGATCGAGTCTTCGATCAGCGACAAGGTAGCCGGCAACGCAGCAGGCAGGAGCGTGTCGGCAGAAATGACCGTCATACTTGGACGGCGGCGCAACAGCTGGTTAAAAGCTACCTGCAGCGGCCTGCGTGCTTCATGATGAATCAGGACCTGGTTTTCCAGTTCTTTCACTTGCAACCGGATCAGCATGACATCGACCATAGAAGACCCTCCTGTACTGCCCATACCGGACATACTACTGCCGCCAGCCGCCATGTTGCCCCCACTGGCCGAGCCCGCAGCTGCACCGCCGGAGCTCTCCATACCCGCCATACCGGAGCCACCGCTCCCCACAGCACTAGAAGAGCCAGTCGAGCCGCCCGTTGTACCCCGGGCTGGCGTGGCGGCTCCAGAAGTGCCGCCTGCCGGAGCCGATTTATACCTGGCCAGGGCCAGTCTTTCGAGTGTCTTCATGATCTCCAACTCCTTCTCCATCAGGATCGATTCCTGATCATTCAGGTATAGCTGGTACCAGATGGTGCGCACCTCGTGGTACAGGTTGATTTTCGCTTCAATGAAGGATGCAAATTTCATCTGCGCCATGTAGTCCGCCTCGTCGCGGGCCGCCTTTTGTGAACCAAACCAGGGGAACATCTGCATCACTGAGATATCGCCTACCTGATTGCCCATGAAGCGCTCCATCGGCCGCAGAAAAAAGTTAAAGGAAGCCTCCGGGTCTGGCAGCGCCCCCACCTGCGGGGCACGCTGCAGCGCCGCCTGGTACTCGGCGTAGCGCGCCTTCAGCGTCGGGCTGTTCTCGCCTGCCTCCACCAGATATTCTTCCAGCGTTTGCGCTTGTGCCAAGGGCATTGCCACCAGCACTAGCATGATTAAAGCCAGTATCTTTTTCATACGGTTTCTTTTTTGATTTTGGATTCTTCGCGCCAGCTATATAACACCGGCACAATCAGCAGCGTGATCAGGGCCACGAACATTCCCCCGAAAGAAGGAATCGCCATCGGGATCATGATATCGGAGCCTCGCCCCGAAGACGTGAGCACAGGCAACAGCGCCAGCAAAGTCGTGGCGGTGGTCATCAGACAAGGACGCACGCGGCGTATACCTGCCTCCATTACTGCTTCGCGTACTTCGACTCTGGTTTGCGGTGTGTTGCGTTCAAAACTTTGTTTCAGATAAGTCCCCATTACCACACCATCGTCCGTCGCGATGCCAAACAGGGCGATAAAGCCAACCCACACGGCCACACTCAGGTTAAAGGTGCGCATCTGGAACAACTCCCGCATATTGGTCTCGCCAAAGGAGAAGTTCATGAACCAGCCCTGGCTGTAAAGCCACAGCATCATAAAGCCGCCGGCAAAAGCCATGGCAATCGATGTAAAAATAAATAGCGACGTGCTCGCCGACCGGAACTGGAAATACAGGATCAGGAAGATGATCAGTAAGCTGAGTGGCACAATAAAGGATAGCCTTTCTTCGGCTCGAATCTGATTTTCGTAGTTGCCAGAGAACTTATAACTCACCCCAGCCGGCACTACCAGTTCGCCACTTGCGATCTTCTCCTGCAGGTAGCGCTGTGCATCTTCCACAACGGTCACTTCGGCAAAGCCCTCGCGTTTGTCCAGCAGCACGTAGCCAGTCAGGAAAGAGTCTTCGCCGCGGATCATCATCGGGCCGGACGGAACTCCACTTTGGCAATGGCTGCCAACGGAATTTGTCCACCTTGTGGA
>NZ_AKIS01000157.1:0-19304 GCF_000277005.1 Pontibacter sp. BAB1700
GAAAGCCTTAGGGCTTGAATAAGCACATTAGATTTAAAGAATTCCTCTGCCATTCTGTCACGTTTTACAGCGGATTATAGTATATTTGCACCTCCTAAGAGATTTTTTGAAGCATGGACCCAATCGTTGATTTAGATTTTATAGATAACCGCACCCCTGAACAGGCTACTGCAGCCGCTTCATGCGATACCAAAGTGACGGCTGAAACCAATACCGGCAAGACCCGCAAACTTTATATCGAGAGCTACGGCTGCCAGATGAACTTCTCAGACAGCGAGATCGTGTCGTCCATCATGTTTGAACAGGGCTTCGACACTACAGCTCACATCGAGCAGGCGGATGTGGTGTTCCTCAACACCTGCTCCATCCGCGAGAAGGCGGAGACAACCGTACGCAATCGCTTGGGTCAGATCAATTACTTCAAGAAGAAAAAACCTTCTATGGTAATTGGCGTGCTCGGTTGTATGGCGGAACGCTTAAAGAAATCACTGCTGGAAGAGGAAAAAATCGTGGACCTGGTAGTTGGTCCAGATGCCTATCGCGACCTGCCCAACCTGATCAATGAAGTGGATGGTGGCCAGAAAGCGGTTAATGTGCTTCTCTCACGTGAGGAAACCTACGCCGACATCAACCCGATTCGTCTGAACAGCAACGGGGTAAGTGCTTTTATCTCCATCATGCGTGGCTGCGACAACATGTGCTCTTTCTGCGTGGTGCCATTCACACGCGGGCGTGAGCGTTCCCGTGATGCGCATTCCATCGTGCGGGAAGCCGAGGCACTGGTTGCACAGGCTACAAGGAAGTGACGCTGCTGGGACAAAATGTGGACTCTTATAAATGGGCGTCAGAAGACAGCACCGAGCAGGTAAACTTTGCGCAGCTGCTGGAAATGGTGGCCAAACTCAGCCCGGCCCTGCGTGTGCGCTTCTCTACCTCCCACCCCAAAGACATTACTGACGAGGTGTTGTATACCATGAAAAAGTACGACAACATCTGTAAATACATACACCTGCCTGCCCAGAGCGGTAACTCCCGTGTACTGGAGCTGATGAACCGTACTTACGACCGTGCCTGGTATCTGAACCGCGTAGACGCTATCCGTGCCATACTGGGTGAAGACTGCGGCATCTCCTCCGACATGATCGCAGGCTTCTGCAGCGAGACAGAAGAAGAGCACCAGGATACCCTGTCGCTGATGGACTACGTGCAGTACGACTACTCATACATGTTCTTCTACTCAGAGCGCCCAGGCACACTGGCTGCCCGCAAACTGGAAGACGATATTCCGCTGGAAGTGAAGAAGCGTCGTCTGGCAGAGATCATCGAAAAGCAGCGTGAGTGCTCTCTGAACCGGAACAAGCGTGACGTGGGCCGCGTGCACCGCGTGCTGGTGGAGGGCTTCTCCAAAAAATCAGCTCAACAGCTGAGCGGACGCAACGACCAGAACAAAGTCGTGATCTTCGACAAGAAGCATTACAAGAAGGGCGATTATGTGAATGTATTCGTCAACGACTGCTCCGTAGGCACACTCTTCGGCGAAGCGGTAGATTAGGGTTGGAATTTTTCCAGCTCGTCTAATCTTCAAATCAAAAAAATAATGCGCAATATCGATATACAGAGTATAAAACAGCGCTTTGGCATCATCGGCAACTCACCCTTGCTTAACTACGCCATACAGGTGGCGGCCCAGGTGGCCCCTACCGATATGACTGTGCTGATCACAGGTGAGAGCGGCAGCGGCAAAGAGTCTTTCTCCAAGATCATTCACCACCTGAGTCCGCGCAAACATGGGCAGTTTATCGCCATCAACTGCGGCGCTATACCTGAAGGCACTATTGACTCAGAGCTTTTCGGTCACGAAAAAGGATCCTTTACCGGCGCCACAGACACACGCAAGGGTTACTTTGAAGTAACAGACGGCGGTACGATCTTTCTCGACGAAATCGGTGAGATGCCACTTGGTACGCAGGCCCGCCTGCTGCGTGTGCTCGAAAACGGAGAATTTATCAAGGTGGGATCTTCCAAAGTGCAGAAGACTGATGTGCGTGTGGTTGCCGCTACCAACGTGAACCTGATCAATGCAGTAGAGAAAGGCCGCTTCCGGGAAGACCTTTACTATCGTCTCAATACGGTTCCTATCACAGTTCCATCATTACGTGAACGTGGTGAGGATATTTACCTGCTATTCAGAAAGTTTGCTTCAGATTTTGCTGAACGCTACCGGGTCAAACCCATTACCTTGACGCAGGATGCTGTGGAGGAGCTTCTGAGCTTTCGCTTTCCGGGCAATATCCGCCAACTGAAGAATATTGTAGAACAGATCTCGGTGCTGGAGTACGACCGTGAACTGAATGCCAACAAACTGCGGCACTACCTCCCACGTGAGCAGGGTGGTAGCCAGGTGCCGGCACTCCTGGCAAAAGAGCCCGGTGCAGACCAGTCCTTCTCGGAGCGCGACCTGCTTTACAAGGTTCTTTTTGACATGCGCCGTGATGTATCGGAGCTCAAAAAACTCGTGTTCGAGCTCATGACGCGTCAACCAGGTGATAACGAACTGCTGAAAGAGCACAGCCATCTTTTTGAGAACATAGAGCAGGTAGGCCACCATGTGCGTCCTTACAAGGGCACAGAACAGCCTGAACCTTATTACCTGCCGGTGCAGCAGTCCCGTCATGACGAAGACTACGAGGAAAAAGTAGAAGACATTTCCCATGAAACCGAGGACGAAGGCCTTTCGCTGGAGTCGATGGAAAAGGAAATGATCCTGAAAGCGCTCAAGAAGCACAACAACAAACGGAAGTACGCGGCTAATGACCTGGGCATTTCCGAAAGAACCCTCTACCGAAAACTAAAGCAATATGATATTGAGAACTAAGGGCCTCACTATATGCCTGAGCCTTCTTTTGGCACTTTGCTGCACCGCCTGCGGGGTGTACTCATTTACGGGCACTTCCATCTCCCCCGACATCCGGACCATTTCGATTCAGAACTTTGAGAACAGTGCCGGCGAAGGTCCTTCTAACCTGACACAGGTGGTGACGAACAGTTTCCGAAACTATTATCAGCGCAACACCAACTTAACTGTATTGCAACGCGACGGCGACTTGCAATTGGAAGGACAGATTGTTAGTTTTACACTGACTCCAGCCGCTGTGCAACGGGACGGCAACATTGACCAGGCGACGCTGAACCGCCTTACCATGGGCATCCAGATCCGCTTTACTAACGCAAAAGATCCGGAGCAGGACTTTGATCAGCAGTTTACGATCACAGAGGACTTTCCTCAAAACGTGGACATCACCAGCATTCCGCCTGCGGCCATTGACCGCATGACCGATCGCCTTGTGGCTGATGTGTTTAACAAGACGGTTGCAAACTGGTAGTCATAATATAGCATCATCACCTTTACATGAATAAATCTGCCTTTCTTAAACTGATCAAGCAGGTATCCGACATTTCTGACCAGCAGCAAAGCGAACTGGAGCAGGTGGCGGCTAACTTCCCCTATTGCCAGACGGCCCATCTGCTGCTGGCAAAGTCAGCTTATGACAAAGGCAGCATGCTCTCCACGCAGCGTCTGCGCCGTGCTTCTGCCTACGCAACAGACCGCCAGCTCCTGAAGCGCATCATCTATACCTCTCCTGTCCTGGAACTTGCTTATGCCGAAGAGACAGAAGAAACAGCCCTGGAAGAGGAAGCGGAAATTATAATTTCTGATACAGTAACAGATCAGGAAAACGACACAGCAGTAGCTGTTGCTGAAGAGGCCGTAACAGAAGATGCTGAAACATCAGAAGCTATACCTGAGCCTGAGGCTTCAACCCCAGAAGAAACACTGGAAGAAGTATACGCCCCTGCTCCTGTTGAGGAAAGTCTATACCTAGAATCCGAACCAGAAACAGAATCGCCTGATGCAGAAATAGACTCTGAACTGGCCTTGCTGTTCACCTTTAACAGCATCAGCTCCTCTTCCACCGACCTGCTGAGCCAGCGGGAAGAAGAAAGCCTTGAAGCAGGAGAGCAGGAAACGGAGCATGCCCATCTGACAGAAGCTGCTGAAGTGCTGCATGAACTGGAAGAAACGCAGCAGACAGACCTGGTGGCTTACGATGCGGAAGATCAGCATGTTGAAATTGAAGTTGAAACGGAGGAAGAGGCTATACCTGTTCCCCAGGCAGAAGCATACCAGGCCGATTCGTTCAATACTGACACATCAGAAGCGGAGAATACAGAATCTGACAGTGACATATTTGATGAAGAAGCAGACGAACCTGCGCTAGCAAGTGCCGAAGATGCCGAGATCAACTATTCTTTTGACGAGATAGACCGCCTGTACGCGGAGGATGCGCTAGGCTTATTGGATGGCTCGAGCCGCATGGGCGAGGTGCTGCAGCTGAAGGATGACTATACCCGGTCACGTCCTCAAAGCTTCCACCCGGAGCTGATTTTAGAGTATAGCAAAACCCACGAACTCGAAAAAGCGATACAGCCTACTGCCCACGTGCTCAGCAAGCAGCTTGACATTATCGACCAGTTTCTCAAGCTGAATCCGAAGCTCAAGACCATGGCCAACCTTAAGCTAAAGCCTGAGCCACAGGAGGATTTGTCGCTCAAGAGCTCTAAAATAAAGAAGGGAATGGCTTCTGAAAGTCTGGCCAACATCTTTATCCAACAAGGAAAGCCTAAAAAGGCTGTTAAAATTTATGAACAGCTTATTTTGAAATATCCGGAAAAAAAGTCTTACTTTGCCGAACAGATCGAGAAATTACAAAACATAACATAAAATGTATATCGCCCTAATCAGTATCATTCTTTTCATTTGCGTACTTCTTGTTTTAGTAGTACTAGCCCAGAATCCTAAGGGAGGCGGACTTTCAAGCCAGTTTGGTGGTGGCGGTGCCAGCCAGCTGATGGGTGTAAAGCGCACAGGCGACCTGCTCGAGAAACTGACCTGGGGCTTCGCAATCGCACTGGTTGTACTGACACTAGGTACGCACATGATGATCGACACCAATACTGAATCTACTATCCGCAGCGTAAACGAAGAGCGTGCCCGCCAGATGGGTACTCCGGCAGTGCCAGCCCTGCCAGGCGCTGAAGGTAAAGAAGACATGTCAATCCCGGGAACGGGTGAGATACCTGAAATGGTAGACACTGCACAGTAATAAAGAACTGACAAATTGAAAGCCGGCCTTCAAAGCCGGCTTTTTTATTTTGCCCTTTCCCCTACCAGCACGAACTGACAAATAGCTGCTGACTGACAGTACCTGACAAATTTGTCAGACAGGGAACTAATTTGAACTGCTAAAATGACCCAAATTGGCAGGAAAACAGCCTTGGCACAGGAAATGATAGGGACAGTATGGTTTCAACGTTAAATCATTAACCACAAAAACTAAAAACATAACAAACTATGTCAATCAGCATTAAACCATTAGCAGACAGAGTGATTGTAGCTCCTGCTGCAGCAGAGGAAAAAACGAAGTCTGGCATCATCATTCCGGACACTGCTAAAGAGAAACCACAGCGCGGTGAGATCGTGGCTGTAGGCGAGGGCAAAGTATCTGAGCAAGGCGCTCTGATGAAGCCACAGGTTGCCGTTGGCGACCAGGTGTTGTATGGCAAGTATGCAGGTACAGAGATTTCTGTTGACGGCAACGATTACCTGATCATGCGTGAGTCAGATATCCTGGCTATCCTTTAATCTATTCCATTTAACCAAAACCAAAGAGATATAACTATGGCTAAGAACATCACATTTGATGCTGACGCTCGCCACAAAATTAAGTCTGGCGTTGACAAACTGGCAAATGCTGTAAAAGTTACCTTGGGTCCTAAAGGCCGCAACGTAATCATCGATAAGAAATTTGGTGCCCCTACGATCACAAAAGACGGTGTATCTGTAGCGAAAGAGATTGAGCTGAAAGACGCGATCGAGAACATGGGCGCTCAGCTGGTAAAAGAGGTTGCCTCTAAAACAGCTGACCAGGCTGGCGACGGTACGACTACTGCCACTGTGCTGGCCCAGGCTATTTACACAGCCGGTATCAAAAACGTAGCCGCAGGTGCTAACCCAATGGACCTGAAGCGTGGTATCGACAAGGCGGTTCACGCTGTTGTTGAGAACCTGCGTACACAGTCTAAGAAAATCGAAAACTCTTCTGAGATCGCCCAGGTAGGTACTATTTCTGCCAACAATGACTCCGAGATCGGTAAAATGATCGCTGATGCGATGGACAAGGTTGGTAAAGACGGTGTGATCACTGTGGAAGAAGCAAAGGGTACAGAAACTGAGGTGAAAACTGTTGAAGGTATGCAGTTTGACCGTGGTTACTTGTCTCCTTACTTCGTGACTAACCCAGAGAAAATGGAAGCGGAGTTCGACAACCCTTACATCCTGATCTACGACAAGAAAGTTTCTACCATGAAAGAATTGCTTCCAGTATTGGAGCAGGTGGTACAGACTGGTAAAGGTCTTGTGATCGTGTCTGAGGATGTGGACGGCGAAGCGCTTGCTACACTGGTAGTAAACAAACTGCGTGGCTCCCTGAAGATCGCTGCTGTGAAAGCTCCTGGCTTCGGTGACCGCAGAAAAGCCATGCTGGAAGACATCGCTATCCTGACTGGTGGTACTGTGATCTCTGAAGAGCGCGGTTATAAACTGGAGAACGCGACACTTGACTACTTAGGTCAGGCTGAAAAAGTGATCATCGACAAAGACAACACAACCATTGTAAATGGTGCTGGCCAGAAAGATGATATCGTCGCTCGCGTAAACCAGATCAAAGCGCAGATGGAGACTACTACATCTGACTACGACAAAGAGAAACTGCAGGAGCGTCTGGCTAAACTGTCTGGCGGTGTAGCTATCCTTTACATCGGTGCTTCTACTGAAGTAGAGATGAAAGAGAAGAAAGACCGTGTAGACGATGCGCTCCACGCAACAAGAGCTGCCGTTGAAGAAGGTATCGTAGCAGGTGGTGGCGTAGCCTGATCCGTGCCCTGGATGCCCTCAACAACGTAGACGTGTACAATGCTGACGAGCAGACAGGTGTAAGCATCATTAAAACTGCACTTGAGTCTCCGCTTCGTACGATTGTAGCCAACGCAGGTGGCGAAGGTTCTGTAGTGGTACAGGCAGTTCGCGAAGGCAAGGCTGACTATGGCTACAATGCCCGTGACGACAAGTACGAGAACATGTTTGCGGCCGGTATCATCGACCCAACGAAAGTTACTCGTCTGGCGCTTGAGAACGCTGCTTCTATCGCTGGTCTGCTGCTTACTACTGAGTGTGTAGTATCAGAAGAGCCTTCTGAAGAAGGTGGTGCTCCTGCCGGCATGCCAGGTGGCATGGGCGGAATGGGCGGCATGATGTAATCGACTCTCATAGTCTGATAATAATAAAGCCCCGGGCCTTTTGGTCCGGGGCTTTGTGTTTTTTAGGTATAATGGAATGTCTGCCTACAGCTCTCTGATTTTGATTATGATATCGTGTGGTGCCGTTTCATCGCCCCCAAAGTATGGGTAAAGCTGGTAGTGATTGGTAGCTGTAGCGCAGTAACGCGGCAGTGTGATTTGCCTGTCATTTACCTTGAAGGTATACTCCTTCTCTCCCATTTCTAATTCATACCTGTTCGACTGGCCGGGTTGTACCGAAGTAATATAGGCTGTGTTGCGCTGCTTGTTGCTATAGGTATAAGCGTGAATCTCCAGACGATTATTATACCAGCGCCATCCAAAACGAGCACTGTTGGTGTGGTGGTCTGTATCGCAGTCTGACAAGCCATACAGTTTATTAATGTCTGCCTGGTTATTGGGTATAGTCGTGGTATAAATGGCTGAGCTGTCAAAAGCCGCTTCAAAACGGATGACGGAGGTTTGGACAAACCTGAACTGACTGTTAGTGGCGTGCTCTCCTTTCTTGATAGTATAAGTGGTGACTGGTGGCTCCGGAGTGGGAGAATCCGTTTCCGTGATGGCAGTCGTTTCTACCTCACATGAGGTAGTAATAAGCAATAGGACAGCAGCTGAAAGAAGATGCTTGACTAAGAAATGCATAAAAATAGTAATATAGCTAAAAGTTGAAATTCATAAATACCAGTAAATAACTATATATCAAGCAATTTGTCGTATTTTAGGAATTTTTCGCAATATCACAAATTGCACTATAAAAACAAAGAGCCCGCACTAGTTAAAGTGCGGGCTCTCTTGAATACTATATTCTGCAGATTAGTGAATACCGTGCATCCACTTACGCATGATCGGAGTCAGCAACAGAGCAAGCACCGCGAAGCCAAAGGCAACGTATGCGATCTGCTCAAATACGCTTGTATAAACCATCAGAGAAGCCATACCTGTGGCAGCTTCGCCCTCACCACCACTTACCGCGGTGAGCTGGGCAATAAGGCCAGCAATGTAGTGCGCAAAAGAAGAGGACAGGAACCAGATACCCATGATAAAGGCCACGATCTTCTTAGGAGATAGCTCCGTCACTTTAGAAAGGCCTACAGGGGATATGAAAAGCTCACCAGTTGTGATGAACATATATCCCAGGATCAGGAACCAGATAGATACCTTACCATCCGCGTCGGCATAGTTGGCACTCCATGCGAAGATCAGGAAGCCCAGACCTAACTGTGCTATACCTAAGGCAAACTTTACTGGCGTGAAAGGGTTCACACGACGCTTGGAAAGGAATACCCACATAGCCGAGAATGGCAGTGCAAACAGGATGATGAAGAATGGGTTGATCGAGTTGGTCTGAGCCGCATTCATGAACGTCAGGTTCACGTTACGCTCCGCAAACAGGGTAAGTGAAGAACCCGCCTGCTCAAAGAACGACCAGAACACGGTAATGAAGAACGTAAGTAGTATCACCACAAATAGGCGCTGACGCTCTACGCTGTCCACTTTCACCAGGTTATAAATCAGCACAAGCGTGATAACTGGAAGCAGGATGTAGTTCATCACAATGTGCATGATCGAACCGTCGAAAACCGTCTCACCAAAACCTGGCAGGTGCAGTGTACCATTGAATAACAGGAGACCGAAAACAGGCAGCGACAGGAAACTCAGGATGGTTACCCATGCCTCTTTCGTCACACCTGCTACACGCTCCTTGATAACAGCAGGCTCCGGTGGAAGACCGTTGTTACCGAAAACGCCGCTGCGTCCTCCCTGCCAGAACATGATCAAGCCAAGCAACATACCGACACCGGCAGCGCCGAAGCCGTAATGCCAGCCATATTCCATACCCAGCCAGCCGCAAACAAGTGGCGCCACCATCGCACCGATGTTGATACCCATGTAGAAAATGGTAAAACCAGCATCGCGACGGGTATCACCTTCTTTGTAAAGCGTACCAACGAGCGTTGAAATATTTGGCTTGAAAAAACCGTTACCAACAATCAAAAGGGCAAGGGAACCGTAGAAGAAAATAGGGTGCTCTATTGCAAGGGCAAAGTGGCCCAAGGCCATCAAAACGGCACCCAGCATTACAGCTTTACGATAACCGATTAATTTATCGGCGATCATACCGCCAATTACAGGAGTAGCATAAACTAAGGCGCCATAAGCTGCGTAGATACCAATTGCAATCTCATCGCGGTTTGCAAAAGACTCAAACAGGTTGTTCACCATGTATAACACCAACAGGGCGCGCATACCGTAAAAGCTAAAGCGCTCCCAGAGCTCGGCAAAGAAAAGGTAGAACAGTCCCTTCGGATGCCCGAACATCTCTGGGCCGGTCGGGTCAGCGCCAATCGGTGCATTTTGCTCACTTACCTGGTCAGTAAGCGTATGTTCTTTATAAGACATAGGATTTGTTAGTTGATTGTTTAGTTTAGTTGAGCATACAAAGAAGGTAAATATATCGGTTTAAACACTTACAGACAAATATTTTTTGGGGCAACGTCATTTGCAGACCTCTTTTTTAATTATAGCGACTAATCTTATTTTAATATCTAATATTTTATATTTTTGTAGCACCGTTGTGAAACAAACAGTTCACTTAAAACCCTTTATTTTCAAATGAAAGAATCTGGTATTAAATCAGGTAAAGTAGGTCTGGAGAGCCTGGGCATCAAAGAAGCGAAAGAAGTGCTTTGGAACCTCACTCCTGCCGAGCTAGTGGAAGAGGCTCTGAAAAATGGCGAAGGCGTACTCACTGACACTGGCGCCCTGATGTGTGACACAGGCAAATTCACAGGTCGTTCTCCTAAGGACCGCTTTGTGGTAAAAGACGCTAAAACCGAAAACACCGTATGGTGGGGCGACATCAACATTGCATTCGACCCTGAGAAATTCGACAAACTTTACGACAAAATGATCGACTTCCTGAAGGATCGTCGACTTTATGTGCGCGATGCTTATGCCGGTGCTCACCCTGACTACCGTCTGAACCTGCGCATTGTAAACACACAAGCATGGCATAACCTCTTCTGCAACAATATGTTCCTGCGTCTTGAGAAAGAAGAGCTTAAAGACCACAATCCCAACTTCACGATTATCTGTGCCCCTGAGTTTGAGGCAGACCCCGAAGTAGACGGCACACGCCAGTCTAACTTCGCCATCATCAACTTTACCCGCAACATCATCCTGATCGGAGGCACAGGCTACGCAGGTGAGATGAAGAAAGGTATCTTCGGCGTGCTGAACTATATCCTGCCTGAGGAAAAGAATACCTTGTCAATGCACTGTTCTGCCAACGTGGGCAAAGACGGTGACACGGCTATTTTCTTCGGTTTGTCAGGTACAGGTAAGACAACGCTGTCAGCTGACCCGAACCGTGGACTGATCGGCGACGACGAGCACGGCTGGACAGCAGACAGCGTGTTTAACTTTGAAGGCGGTTGCTACGCAAGGTAATCGACCTGACGCGTGAAAAAGAGCCACAGATCTGGGATGCCATCAAGTTTGGCGCTATCGTGGAGAACACGCGCTTTGTAGAAGGTACACGCACAGTTGACTATACCAACAACTCTGTAACAGAGAATACGCGCACCGCTTACCCAATCCACCATATCGACAATGCGATCGAGCCATCCAGAGCGGATATCCCGAAAAACATCTTCTTCCTGACAGCAGATGCTTTCGGTGTATTGCCTCCAATCTCTAAGCTGAACACCAGCCAGGCGATGTACCACTTCATTTCTGGTTATACAGCCAAAGTGGCCGGTACTGAGGTTGGCGTGACAGAGCCACAAACTACTTTCTCCGCCTGCTTTGGAGCAGCCTTCCTGCCGCTGCACCCGACCAAGTATGCTGAGATGCTGGGCCAGAAAATGAACGAGAACAACGTGAATGTATGGCTCGTGAACACTGGCTGGACTGGTGGTCCATATGGTGTAGGCTCACGCATGAAACTGCCTTATACACGTGCAATGATCACAGCTGCCCTAAACGGTGAGCTGGATAACGTGGAGTACACGAAGCACCCTGTGTTTGGCGTTGAAATGCCGAACACCTGCCCTAACGTTCCAGACGAAGTATTGAACCCTCGTAATACCTGGGCTAACAAAGAAGAGTATGACGCGAAGGCAACTGACCTGGCTGCTAAGTTTGTGAAAAACTTCAGCAAGTACGCTGACTTTGCTAGTGAAGACATCATGGCCGGTGCACCCCAGGTGGAAGTGTCTATCGACTAATTTGTCTCAGTAATATAAAAAAAGCCTTTCTGCTAAAGCGGAAAGGCTTTTTTTATGAAAATGGAGCTGTTTCCTTGTTATAAAATTAGCTACATTCGTATACCTTTATCTGGCATCGAAATCAACTGAATATACCGTGCACTTATTCTATACCCCTGACATCAATTCCGAAATCTATACCCTGGCTGAAGATGAATCAAAGCATTGCACGCGTGTGCTGCGGCTTCATCAGGGGGATACGGTATACCTGGTAGACGGACGAGGGGGCATGTACACAGCCATTATTCAGGATGCGCACCAAAAGCGCTGTCAGCTGCAGATAATAGACAAGCAGCTCGAGTATGGCAAACTCCCCTACTATGTGCACATCGCCGTGGCACCTACCAAAAACATGGACCGGATCGAGTGGTTTGTAGAGAAAGCCGTAGAGATCGGAGTTAGCGCCATCACCTTTCTGGAATGTGAGCATTCAGAGCGTAAACAGCTCAGATTAGATCGCATCGAGAAAATAGCGGTCAGTGCTATGAAGCAGTCCCAGAAAGGGTACCTTCCCTTATTGAACGAGCTGACGCCATACCAGCATTTTATCAAATCCTGCATACCGGAAGATACCTTTATAGCACACCTGGAAGACGATGCTACCAAATCTATCAGGGACTACTACAGACCAGACAGACAGCATTGCATACTAATTGGTCCGGAAGGAGACTTCTCGCCTAAGGAAATAAAGGCTGCCTATGATCTGGGTATAAGGCCTGTTACACTGGGGCAGAGCAGGTTGAGGACCGAAACGGCCGCTTTGGTCGCTTGCCATACGTTACACGTACTACACGATATTTACGCCCCGTTATAAACTCAAGAAAACCTATACATGAAGCGCACCCTCCTCTTCCTATACCTTGTCCTGCTTTGTGGCTCACTGGGCGCACAGCAAAAGTACAGCTTTAAGATAGCCAAGCTCAAGTATAACGGCGGCGGAGACTGGTATGCAAACAAAACCTCTTTGCCAAACCTGATCAGGTTCTGCAATCAGAATCTGAACATGAACATCGCGCCAGAAGAAGGTATAGTGGAAGTCGGGAGCCCCGAGTTATTCACCTATCCTTTTGTGCACATGACAGGCCACGGGAACGTAGTTTTCTCAGATGCCGAAGCACAGAACCTGCGCAACTACCTGACCAGCGGAGGCTTCCTGCATATCGATGACAATTATGGCCTGGACCAGTACATCCGCAAAGAAATGAAGAAAGTGTTTCCGGAGTATGAGTTCGTAGAGCTGCCTTTTGATCACCCGATCTACAGTCAGAAATATATTTTCAAGAACGGCTTACCAAAGATTCACGAGCATGACAACAAGCCACCACAGGGCTTCGGTATCATCCACAAGGGCAGGTTGGTGTGCTTTTACAGTTACGAAACAGACTTAGGAAACGGCTGGGAGGATGCTGAGGTACACAATGATCCAGAAAATAAAAGACAGGAAGCGCTGCAGATGGGAGCCAACATTCTGGCCTATGCCCTCACACAGTACTTGTAGGGTATTCCTATAGGTATAGCCTAGCTTATCGGTTTTAGCTTAATAAGTAGTAAGTGTGAATTACAATCCTACTTTATAGCTTAAGTAAGCACTAGTACTGCTTCCGGTTGAATATCTCAGAAAGAATAAACGCCTGACGAACGGACTGCGGATTGTGCAGCAGTTGAGCATACACATTAGGTACCGCTATCCGCTCCTGCTTCTTGGCTTCATACAAAGCATCTGCGGCTGCAATGCGCTCCTTCCTCTGCTGGTTGTAAAGTCGGGCTTGCTCCGGATTTTCTAATGATAATGCTCGCGGTGGCTTCTGTTCCTTGGCAGTAGGCTGCAAAACTGGCTGCAGCACTGGCTTCGGCTTCTCTACAGGTGCTCTGTTCTGCTCATTGGCACGCTCCATTTTGCTCTGCATCTCCCGCAGAATATCCTCAAACGAAGTAGCAGGAGCTGATGGGCGCTGCTGGCGGGGCTGTGTTTGTGCTGTAGGTATGGGTCGAGGAGCCTGACGCTCCTGTGGCGATCGTTCCTGGGGGGCAGGCGGCCTGCCATCATCGTCCGGCGTGTTGAAGGCTTTGCGCCAGGCCGTGTAGATGAAATAAGCCACAATGGCCAGTATGTATAGGATCAGTTTAAAATCTTCCATGCTGTCAGTCTCTTATCAAATATAGCAGAAATAAAGTATTCCGTCTGCATACTTCCTGCATATTTATACTGTTCCCTTGCGCCATGGTAAACAAATTAGTCTTATTTTTGAGTTTGGTTTGAATAGATTCCGCTGACGCGAATGCAAGTATCAAGATTAGAGATTAAAGGATTCAAGAGCTTTGGCGACCGTGTCGTCATTAATTTTGATGAAGGTATCACAGGTATAGTTGGGCCAAATGGCTGCGGCAAGTCCAACATCGTGGATGCCATACGCTGGGTGTTAGGAGAGCAGAAGACCCGCAACCTGCGCTCGGATAAAATGGAGAACGTCATCTTCAATGGCTCCAAAACCCGCAAGCCGGTGCAGATGGCCGAAGTATCCATCACCTTCGACAACAACAAGGGCATCCTCCCTACGGAGTACTCCCAGGTAACCGTTACCCGCAAGTATTATCGCAACGGCGACAGTGAGTATATGCTCAATGGCGTGACCTGCCGCCTCAAAGACATCAACGAACTCTTCCTCGACACAGGTATAGGCTCTGACAGCTACGCTATCATCGAGTTAAAGATGGTGGACGAGATCCTGAACGATAAGGAGAACTCCCGCCGCTTGCTGTTTGAAGAGGCTGCTGGTATCTCTAAATTCCGGGTGCGCAAGAAACAGACGCTTAAGAAGCTAGAAGAAACAGATGCTGACCTCGAGCGGGTGGAAGACGTGCTTTTCGAGATTGGCAAGAATATGAAAACGCTGGAACGTCAGGCAAAACAGGCAATTAAGTACTTCCAATTAAAGGATGACTATAAAAAATTCAGCCTGGAATATGCGCGCCGCAACATCAACCAGTACCAGCAGACACTGGAGCGCCTGGACCAGGATGTACAGCGTGAAACGGAGTTGAAAGAGAGTTATGTGCTGGCTGTAACAGAAGCTGAAGATGCCATAGCCGACCAGAAAGCGGAACTGAACCTGACGCAGGAGCAACTGGCCGAGATGCAGAAAACCATGCAGGTTCAAACGGCCAAACTGCGCCAGCTGGAAAATGATATAAAACTCAAATCTGAACGCAGCAACTTCCTCAAGGAACGCATGACGCAGCTGCGCCAGCAGATCAGTCAGGACACGGCCAATCTGGAGCATACCCAGGAAAGCATCGTAGAGCTGCGCGATGAACTGATACAGGTACAAGACAGCTTTGCAGGTGCCGAAGAGCAGGTGAATACCTTAAAAGAGCAACTGCAGGAAGCCAATGAACAAAAATTGAGTCTACAGGAGGCATTTCAGGAACTGACCCAGGAACAGCGCAGTAAACAGAATGCAGTTTTTCAACTGAACAAATCGCTTGAAATCAGCCAGGTACAGATTCAGAACCTGACGCAGGATCTGGAGCAGCTACGTCAGCAACAACTTACTGCTGAAGAAGACGCCGCTGTGCTGCAGGAACAATTACAGGAGGCACAGGCTGAACTTGAGGAAAAGACCTCTACCCTTGTGAGTCTGCAGGCCAAGGAAGAGTCGCTGCTGCACAATATCGAGAAAACAGAAACTGACATAGAGGGGCTGAAAGAGCAGTTGGTGGTACTTAACCGCAAGCGTGACGCTCGTCAGAACCAGTACAACCTGACCAAATCGCTGGTCGAGAACATGGAAGGTTTTCCGGAGGCGATCAAATACCTGGCACAGTCTGATGACTGGAGCAAACCGGCTCCTCTCCTATCGGATATCATTGTGTGTGAGCCTGATTATAAGTCCCTTATCGAAAGCCACCTGGAGCCTTACATGAACTTCTTTGTAGTTGAAGAACTCCAGGACGCTGTGGAGGCTATTGCCCTGCTCAAGCAGCACAACAAAGGACGCGCAAACTTTATCATCCTTACCGAGATCGAAGAACTGGAGCCAACTGCTACCTTTAGTGACGGAGCTCTGAAAGCAGCCTTTGAGGTGACGAAAGCTGACAAAAAATATAGCAGCCTGCTCAAGTACATACTGCGCAATGTATATATTAGCGACGAATCCGAGGAGGACTTCTCAGCAGAGGATTACCGCACGATCATCCTGAAAGACGGATCTGCCATCAAGAAGCCATTGAGCTTGTCAGGTGGATCGGTAGGTCTGTTCGACGGCAGTCGCTTAGGCCGTAAGCAAAACCTGGAGCAACTGGCAGAAGAGTTGGAACAACTGCAGCAGGAAGTGGAGCTAATGCAGAGCCGCATCAACGCACAGCAGCAGATCCTGCTCAACTACCGGAGTGAGTCGCAGAAAGATGTGATCAAGCAGCTGGAAAAAGAGGTTGCCAAACTCCAACAGGATTTGCTCACAGTTCGCATCAAGAACGAACAGCACCAGCAGAACCGTAAAAACTCCGATCAGAAGCAGCAGGAACTGCAGCAGCGTCTTGATGACCTGTATGTACAAAGCCAGCAGGTGTCGCCGCAGGCGGAGGAAGACATGCAGGAGCTGAAGCAGCTGGAGGAGCGCTTGGCAGTACTGAATTCTCAGATCAACCAGCAGCAAGAGCAGATCATGGTGATCTCAGGTATGTATAACCAGGAGAACATCCAGTTCCACCAGCTCAAAAACCGCTTCGGATCGCTGCAACAGGAAATCAGCTACAAGCAGAAAACTGTGGAGACCAACCAGGAACGCATAGCCGGCCTACGTCAGGAACTCCAAAAATCCGAAGAAGAAACAGTTGAAGCGACTGATTTCATTGAAGAGAACGAGGCACTGGTGCAGACCATGGTAGAAGCCCGCCGTGAATTTGGTTACGAACTGGATGCCGTAGAGAAGAAATACTTCAGTCTGCGCGGCGATCTGGACGAGAAAGATAAGACCATACGGGAGCTACAACGCAAGCGCCAGAACGCAGACGAGCTACTGATGCGCATGCAGCAGACCATCAATGATACACGCATCAAGCTTGTATCGGTGCAGGAGCGATTGGGAGCAGAATTCAACATTGCCACCGAAGAACTTAAGCAGCCTATACCTGAAATGGAGCATGATGGCCTGTTCCAGCTGAGCAATGAGGAACTGAACAAGAACATCTCTGAAATTAAGTCATCGCTCGACAGAATGGGACCTGTGAATGCCATGGCAGCAGAGGCTATGTCGAGATCGAAGAGCGAAACAGATTTATCACAGAGCAACGTGACGACCTGGTGAATGCCAAAAATGCCCTGATCGATACCATCAACGAAATCGATACTGTAGCGAAGGAGAAGTTCCTGTCTTCGTTCAACGAGATCAAGCAGAACTTCATCCGGGTGTTCCGCAGCCTGTTTACGGAAGAAGATAACTGTGACCTGGTACTTACGGATCCAAAGAACCCCCTGGACTCTCGCATTGAGATCATGGCACAACCGAAAGGCAAGCGACCGCTGACCATCAACCAGTTGTCAGGTGGTGAGAAGACGTTGACGGCTATCTCCCTTCTCTTTGCCATTTATCTGCTCAAGCCAGCTCCTTTCTGTATCTTCGATGAAGTAGATGCACCGCTGGATGATGCCAATATTGACAAGTTCAACAACATCATCCGGACCTTCTCCAACGAGTCGCAGTTCATTGTAGTAACCCATAACAAGCGCACAATGGCTTCCACAGATGTGATGTATGGCATCACCATGATTGAGGCAGGTATATCACGGGTTATACCAGTGGATCTAAGACAGATCGCCTAAAAAACCACCGTACGTAAAGCAGAAGAGCCGCTGATTATCAGCGGCTCTTCTGCTTTATAAATGGATTGAAATTACTGCTGTTAAGCTTCAATTTCTTTCTGCAGCTTCTTTGTGAGTTTTGACCTCACCATTTCATATGACTGTTTAACATAAGTTTCCCACTCCTGCACACTAAGTCTCTCCCAGGACTGTACCTGCACCCACTTGTTACGGGCCATATAGGGGGCGGGAATTATACCTATAGAAGTCGAAAGTTCATCAAAATCTGCATCAGATACTTTGAAAGACACACTCGGAGCGCCTTCCAGGTTCGTGACACAAAACATTTTGCCACCAACCAGAAAGCATAGGTCATTTCCCCACTTCACATCTTCCGTTACACCTTTCAGGCCCAGACAAAAGGTTCTTAGATTTTCTATGTTCATTTGAAATTCAGCTTAATGCAACTCAACACATTACAGCACACCATTTTCAGGAAATTTGCCCTGTTTGGTGCGGTAAAAAGCCTTAATCTTTTCCAGATCTGCTTCTATATCTCCCGTTGGGTAAATAGACGGTCCTATACCTGCTTCCTTCTTAGCATAGTCGACATAGCCTAACACGATGGGTACACCGGCACCTACAGCAACATGATAGAAGCCTAGTCGCCAGCGCGGTTGGTATTTGCGGGTGCCTTCCGGTGTTACGAGCACACACATATCGCCAGGTGTTTCCTTGATGATCTTGATCATGGCGTCTACCATACGTGTGTTCTTTGAACGGTCAATAGGCAAAGCGCCCATCGATTTGAGAAGACCACCAAAAGGGAATTTCATGAATTCCTTTTTGATCGTAAAACGAATAGGCGCCTCCATCATGTAAAACGCGGCACGGGCGAAAATAAAATCCCAGTTACTGGTATGTGGTGCGGCTACCATCACGCATCGGCGTTGGTCTGGAGCCAGGTTCCCGTTTAGTTTCCAGCCTGCAATTTTGAAGAGGAGTTTTGAGATTGCTTTTGCTAACATATAATAGGCTATAAAAAAATGCTAATCCATGACTCAAGACGAGAAAATGGATTAGCATTTCAAATATAGTGTATTCTCAGTAAAAACAGAATCTTAGAGGGCGCGTTTAATCACATGCGATTTCTGGCGCAGTAAATAAGCCTGCAATCCAAAGCCAATCATAGGGCCTAATTCCGTGTAAGCTCGTCCATCTCTGTCTACTTTGCGGAAGTAACGAACAGAAAGCACCGGCTCCAGGGAAAATTGCTTGTTGATGAAAAACGCATACCCGAGGCCTACTCCGCCTTCTAATGCCTTGTACTTGCGGTTTACATCGTTAAAATTATTTAGCCCCGCCAGCATGGTCACCTCACCAAAAACACCGTTAAGCATGTAGTATCGGATAAAAGGACCAGCCAAAATGAAGGTTTCTCTACTTGGCTCCCGATCACTATCTGTCGCATCAGTAATCTTGTTACTCTGGTGAAGCACACTAAGATCAAGGCCAACAGCTAAGTCTTCACGCACAAAATAGCCATTCTTACTTCGCAGGTTAAAATCTATCCGGCGACCCGTAATTTCCTGGCCAGTATTGTTTAGTTCACTGGAAGTGACCTTGTAACTCCCCTGGAGGTTACCGCCTAATAACAAAGAGCCATGTTTTATTTTAGCTCTTATGAGTGAACTCTCATTTTCCTGGGCCCTAAGCGAAAAAACTGTAATAAAAAATAGGGCTACAATAAGGGTAAAGACACGTTGTAGCATAGTAGAGTTGGGTTGTATATGCAGGCTTTTACGATCAATATTAAAAAA
>NZ_AKIS01000158.1:0-27392 GCF_000277005.1 Pontibacter sp. BAB1700
TATCATGCGGACTCCGGCCGCTGTAATGTGTGCCTCCGGCACAGGTGGCGGGACGCCACCAAATAACTCACACTCGCGGGACGCGAGCGAGGGTATAAAAAAAACATAACCAAACTAATCATTCCAACCCCCTTCCCTTTACTTAAAGGAGAGCTGGGGTAGGTTTAAACAACAAACAACCATGAAAAAACTAAACCTGCATCACCTGCTGCTTATACCTGCGCTATACCTGGCGACGGGCTGCAGCTCTACAAACCAACCGGACAGCCAGCCTGTTGCGACTGCTAACACGTGGCCCCACAGCGTGAGCTATGAGATCTTTGTGCAGTCCTTCTGTGACTCTGACAACGACGGAATCGGCGACATCAAAGGCATGACCTCCAAACTCGATTACCTGGCAGAGCTAGGTATAGAAGGCATTTGGCTGATGCCGATGAGCCCATCTCCTACCTACCACAAATACGACGTGACCGACTATACCGGCATCCACCCGGACTATGGCACCATGGAAGATTTCAAAACCTTTCTGGAGGAGGCGCACAAACGTAATATTAAGGTCGTAATCGACTTTGTGGTGAACCATTCCAGCAACCAACACCCCTGGTTTGTAGAAGCTGCCAAAGACGAGAAAAGTCCTTATCGCGACTACTACGTGTGGGCGCATAAGGACGACCCGCAGACCAAAGGCGAAGGCAAGACCACTGGTGATGACTCCCACAACGTGCACCAGTGGCACGAGGTGAAAGGCAGTGACTACAAATACTTCGGTTACTTCTGGGGTGGCATGCCCGACCTTAACTTCGACAATCCGAAGGTGCGTGAGGAGGTATACAAGATCGGTCGCTACTGGCTGGAGGAAGTGGGCGTGGACGGCTTTAGACTTGATGCGGCCCGCCACATTTTCCCGGATGACAGACCAGCGGATAATCATGCTTTTTGGGAGGAATTCAGAGCCGAGATGCAGAAGGTAAAGCCGGATGTATACCTGGTGGGTGAGGTATGGGCTGAGGCTGATGTTGTGGCCCCTTATACCAAAGGCCTCCCTGCTCTCTTCAACTTTGAGATGAGCTGGAAAATACTCGACGCCCTGAAGACTGGAAACGGCGACTCGCTGGCTATCCACCACGACCGCATCATCAATACCTATCAGCAAGTGAATCCGAATTTTGTAGACGCCACCATCCTGAGCAATCACGACCAGAACCGCATTATGAGCGAGGTAAACGGTGATTTGAACAAGGCCAAGGTAGCAGCGGCGTTGCTATTTACATTGCCGGGCGCTCCCTATGTGTACTACGGTGAGGAGATCGGGATGCAGGGCAAAAAGCCGGACGAGCAGATACGGGAGCCTTTCCTGTGGGATACAAAAGCAAACGACGATTGCCGCGCTACCTGGGTAACGCCTGAGTACAGTACCGAGCAGAACGTTAAGCCTATGGCGCAGCAGGCGCAAGATCCGAACTCACTCCTGAACCACTACAAAGCCTACATCCAATTGCGTAACAGCAGTAATGCGCTGACACGTGGCGAACTCGAACCCGTGGATATGCAAAACAGGGCAGTGAGCGCTTTTCTGCGCACAATGGCCGATGAGTCGGTGCTTGTGTTGCATAACTTATCTGGTAATACCACGAGCGTTACCCTACCTGCCAACCTGCAGGAGCATAGTAAACTGGTACATCAGCACAACGCTGCGAAATTAAACGGCAGCACAGTACAACTACCTGCTTACAGCTCTATCATTCTCACTAAATAAAAGACGAACAGCAAAAAGAATATGCAAAAATATAACGGCCGCCGTACCTTACTGATGCTAGCTCTTCTCGGAAGTCTGAGCACCGCCTGCCTGATGGGATGTTCGGGCAACGACAGTCAGACAGAGCAAACCAACAGTACAGAACAGACAAGTATGATGGAAATAAAATCAGCACCTTTCGGCATAGCCCCCGAGGGGCAGGAAGTACAGCTCTATACCCTGACCAACGACAGCGGCATGACCGTGAAGATTACCAATTACGGTGCGATCGTGACCTCGATTCAAACACCGGATCGGGATGGCAACCTGGGTGAAGTGGCGCTCGGCTTTGACAAGGTAGACGGCTACGTGCCCAACGATCCGCACTTTGGTGGCATTGTCGGCCGCTATGCCAACCGCATCGCCAAGGGCAAATTCACTTTAGATGGCGAAGAGTACACCCTGGCTGTGAACAATACGCCCAACCACCTACACGGCGGCATCACCGGATTCGACAGAGTCGTTTGGCAGGCTGAGCCACTGCAAAAACAAAATGCGATCCGCCTGACCTACGTGAGCAAAGACGGTGAAGAAGGTTACCCTGGCAACCTGACCGTGGTAGTGACTTATACCCTGACCGGCTTCAACGCCCTCAAGATCGACTACGAAGCCACGACAGACAAGGCCACACCGGTCAACCTGACGAACCACAGCTATTTCAACCTGAGCGCGGGTGAGGAAAAGGACATCCTTAACCACATTGTCACGATCAATGCTGATCAGTTTACGGCTACAGACGAGACGCTTATACCTACCGGTGAATTGGCTTCGGTGAAAGGAACACCTTACGATTTTAACACACCGCAGAGAGTGGGTGAACGCATCGAGAATCTGCAGGGCTATGGCTACGATCTGAACTACGTGGTGCGTAACGGAGGCGAAAAACTGGTGCACGCCGCCACGGTAGAAGAACCTACAACTGGCCGCGTGATGGAAGTTCACACCACCCAACCCGGCATTCAGTTCTACACAGCCTACCATCTGGATGGCACCCTCACCGGCCACAACAACACGACCTACAACCGCTACGCCGGCCTCTGCCTCGAAGCCCAGCACTTCCCCGATTCCCCGAATCAGGAGAGATTCCCTTCGACCATTATCAGGCCCAGCGAGAAGTACAGTGAAACGACGGTTTATAAGTTTGGGGTGAAGTGACCTGCCGCCTTCTTTGTCGAGTAGGCCTAACCCAAAGGGCGACTTTTTGCAGCTCCAAATTTGGAGGGTTGGGCGAGATAGCAACAGCTTTAGAATACTCTTGTTGATTAGACACACCACTGCCCCTCTCAAGAGGGGAATAAGGTAGCTATTAATCCACAGCTAAGAGCTCTGCAGTGCCTGTCACAAACCACTGGCAGGTATAGCAAGACTAACTTGCACGCTGGCTATGAAACAAACAGCATTAACCATGTGTACCAATGACGATTTTTTGTTTGAGCGGTCAGCGAGTTCAAAATCGTCTTGATTTTTTTGCTTACTGGGGGTAGGGGCCCTCGATTTTTTCATCAAGGAAAAAAGTGAGGCCCGCCCGGCCAGGGCAAAAGCTGCCCGCCGCACAGGCGAAGCAATGAAACAAGGCAGGTTGCTATACCTGTGATAAGCTGCACCGCATGGCGAGGCACAAAACACTATAAATATTGACCATGAAAAAAAACTATTACCTATATACACTTGGTTTAGCCACCCTTCTAACTGCAAGCGCCTGCAAAACACAACAGCCCGACACCGGCACGACCACCGAAACAGTCAGCACAGAACAGGTAATCTGGCAATCCCAAGCCTACAGCATCTACCCTGACCGCGTGGTGCAAGGCAACTACGAAGCAAAGGCACTCTCCCCTACCGAGATCACCTCCAGTTACCAAAGCCCGGCTAACGAATTTCAGTCCCCGGAAATCCTGTTTAAGTTTAGCATCAACAGCAAGGACAATGAAATGCCACCGGGCATGGACCACCAGTTCATCTGCCTTGCTGAGGAAGAGGGAAGTTGCGAAACGCCTGTCATTAAGTTCGGACAGCAACTCAAAGCAACGGAGCCGGCACCTGCCAAGGCTTTCCTGCCACCGAACACACCGCTCACCGTGCGGGTAGACATGCGCGAAGTGCTGCAGGCCTTTGAGAAGCAGGGATTCTACACCGCCTACAATGGCAGCAAGGTATACAAAGATGATTTCAAGGGCGTTTACATCGCCGGTAATTCCTCTCCCCTTTCGTGGGACTTCGACAATCTGGCAAGTCGGGAGGGGATGGAACTGGAGGATCCGGACGGTGACGGCATTTATGAAGTGACGCTCACTATGAATGCCCACCGCGAAGAGAAGTTCACGGCCTCGCACTGGAAATTGAGTCTGCCGATTGACAAATACCCGCAGTACAAATCCGACTACGTACTGACCGACGCACTCTACAACATGACGCTGGAGGAAGTGGTGAAGAACATTGAAGAGGATGGCACTTTCCGTACCGGTAAAGAATGGGCCGGTGTGTGGACCCGCGACATCAGCTACAGCTTGATACTGGGTTTGGCGGCCATTGAGCCGGAGATAGCCCGCAAAAGTCTGATGCGTAAAGTGAAGAACCAGCGCATCATCCAGGATACCGGCACGGGCGGTGCTTACCCTGTTTCGACCGACCGCATCGTTTGGGCCACGGCAGCCTGGGAAATCTACACTGTTACCGGAGACCAGAACTGGTTGCGGGAGGCCTATGAGATCATCCGCAATTCGATGGAAGACGATTTGCTCAACGCCTTCGACCAGAACACGAACCTGATGCGCGGCGAATCCTCTTTCCTGGATTGGCGCGAGCAGACCTACCCGAAATGGATGCAGCCTGCCGATATCTACGCTTCGCAAAATCTCGGTACCAACGCCGTGCATTATCAGGCCAATGTGCTGCTGAGCCAGATGGCGACCATGCTTCAAGACAAGCAGGCCGCTGACAGGTATAGCCAACTGGCCGAGCGCATCAAGCAAGGTATAAACCAGCAGTTATGGCAGGAAGACAAAGGCTATTATGGACAGTACCTGTACGGCCGCAACTACTTGTCGCTGTCGCCAAGAGCCGAGGCATTAGGTGAGGCACTCACAGTTCTGTTTGGCATAGCTGATACGGACAGAGCAAAAAGAGTTGTGGCCAACACCCCGGTTTATGACTTTGGTGTACCAAGCATTTTCCCGCAGATACCTAACATTCCGCCTTACCACAACAACGGCATCTGGCCTTTTGTGCAGGCCTATTGGACACTGGCTGCTGCCAAAACCGGCAATGAAACCGCTACCGTGGAGAGCTTAAATGCCATCTACCGGCCTGCTGCTCTGTTCCTGACTAACAAGGAAAACTTTGTAGCCAGCAACGGCGACTATGCGGGCACGCAGGTTAATTCCGACCGCCAATTGTGGAGTGTGGCAGGCTACCTGGGCATGACCTACAAACTGCTTTTCGGCATGGATTTTCAGGCAGATCAGCTGGTATTCAAACCTTTTGTACCGGAGAGTTATAAAGGCAATCGAAGCCTGACCAATTTCAGGTATAGAAATGCCGTGCTTGACATCCAAATGGAGGGCTTCGGCAACAGCATCCGCAGCATCACACTGGACGGACAGCCACTGGAAGGCGCTGCTATACCTGCAAGCCTAAGCGGTCAGCATAAAGTGCAGATCGTGCTTGCTGATGAAATAAGCGGTAAAGGTAGCCAGAACAAAGTAGCCCATCATGTAACACCTGTCGCTCCCACAGCTACGTTTGCCAATGGCAGGTATAGCTGGCAGACTGTAGAAGGCGCGGTGAATTACACCGTGCTCAAAAACGGTAAGCCGCTGCAGCAAACCACTGAAACAGGTATAGCGGTTAAGCCAGATGGCTATGCTGAGTACCAGGTGATCGCAACGGACGCAGCAGGCTTTGGCTCTTTTGCCAGCGAGCCGGTGGCGGTATACCCTGCCGCACTGGAACAGGTATACGAAGCCGAGGCAACAGCTACGCCAGCCAAACAACCTTACAAAGGCTTTACAGGCAAGGGCTTTGTGGAAGTGAGCAAAAAGGCAAACACGACCATCACCTTCAAAGTAAATGCGCCTCAGGCAGGCTTGTACGCCATAGACTTCCGCTATGCCAACGGCAATGGCCCGATCAACACTGACAACAAAGCAGCCATCCGCGCCCTGCGTAAAGGCAAAGAAATGGCCGGCACCATCGTGCTGCCGCAGCGAGGCATCGGCGAGTGGAGCGACTGGGGCTATACCAACAAGGTATGGGTGCAGCTCGAGAAAGGCTCCCACCAACTGTCACTTACCTTTGAGCCACAAAACGAGAACATGAACGGTGAAGTGAACCAGGCCATGGTCGACCACCTGCGCCTGATCCAGGTACAATAGCTCGAAATGTTCTCACTTATTAAAGCCCCGTCTGCCATGTGCAGGCGGGGCTTTTTTCGTATAAGCTGCACCTTATTTTCAAACAGCCAGTATAGCCTATACCTTTAAATTCAAACGATGACACAAAGAGAAGTAACAAGCACAGACAACACCACCTGGACCTGCGTGCAGACTTACAGCAGTTTAGCCAAAGAAGACGCAGAAAGAGCCGCAGAAATCACAGCGGGTGACAACGACGAAGTGACTGTGGTCTGCACCCCAAGCGGTGGTGCCCAGACGGTGCGGCTGCAACTGACCAGGGACTGGATGGAAACTGTATCGGATGAAGAGCTGGTGAAGCAGATCGAGACTGCGCAGGTATAAATTGCAGCTGGGCATATCTGCTAAATCAGCAGCATATTCGTTATACTTGCAGAAACCCATTGCAGCGACATGCTCTCTCACCGACACGAGATCTTTATGGAAGTGGCTCGTTTGCTTAGCTTTACCAAAGCTAGCCAGACGCTCTTTATCAGCCAGTCCGCCATCAGCAAGCACATCAAGGCGCTGGAGGAGTTCTACAAGACCGGCCTCTTCGAGCGGCTGGGCAACAGTGTCGTGCTTACCCCTGCCGGCAAGCTGCTTTATGAAAAACTACTTTCTGCCAAACAGCTGCAACACGAACTTTACCAGAATTTCAAGCAACTGAGTGAGAATTTTTCCCCTCAGGTCAACATGGTGCTGGGAGCAAGTACCACTATCTCGCTTTATATTCTGCCACCGGTGCTCTCGGCCTACCTGCAACAAAACCCCAATGTGCACCTCGACCTGAAAAACCGGAACAGCGAGAACATCCTCAAAGCCCTGCTCGACCACGAAATAGACCTGGGCATTGTAGAGGGAATCAATAAAGTGAGCAACGTGACTTATACGCCTTTCCTGACCGATGAAGTGATCGCCGTCTGTTCTTCCCGCAATCCGCTCAAAAAGCAGCAACTGGAGATCCGGGACCTGTACGAGATTCCGCTGGCGCTGCGTGAACGAGGTTCGGGCACACTGGCCGTGCTGGAATTGGCGCTGGAGCGGAAGCAGGTGAAGTTAAATGAGCTGCCCATTAAAATACGACTTGGTGGCACCGAAGCGCTAAAGAACTTCGTGCGGGTAGATACCTGTCTTTCTTTCCTCCCCCGGCAAGCGGTGATAAAAGAACTGCAGTCCGGTGAGTTGGTGCAGGTACCAATCAACGGACTTACCATAAAAAGGAGTTTCAATTTCATACAGCGCAAAGGCACCGAGAACAATTTCCCTTACAAAAATTTCATTCAGTTTACGAAACGCTATTATTCCAAAATGGAATAGCCTATTCCTTAAAGCTATTTTGTTTGGTCATATCAGGAGTGTTAATTGCAGTAAATACTGATATGGAAACGACGCTTCAATCCTTAGTAAGCCACCTCAGCACATTATCCTGCTCAGGCTGCGGCAAACAATATTCTCCCTTCGAAAAACAGACAGTTTCGGCTTGCTGCCAGCTGCCTTTGCTGGCTGGGTATAACCTTGCCAAGTCGCTAAGCAAAGAGGTACTGCAAAAGCGGGAAGGCACCATGTGGCGTTACCTCGAAATGCTGCCTGTGCTGCACAAAGAAAACATCGTGAGTCTTGGCGAAGGCTATACCCCGATCCTGACGCTAAACAACCTGGCTAAAAAGTATGAGCTCCGCTCCCTGCAGCTGAAGGATGAAGGCCAGAACCCGACCGGCTCTTTTAAAGCCCGCGGACTCAGTATGGCGATCTCCAAAGCAAAAGAGCATGGCGTGGAAGGCTGCATTATACCTACAGCCGGCAATGCTGGTGTGGCAATGGCGGCCTATTGCGCCAAGGCAGGTATGCGTGCCACGGTGGTCATGCCGCGCCATACGCCAAAGGCTTTCCGGGACGAATGTTACTGGTACGGCGCTGAGGTAGTGCTGGTGGATGGTCTGATCAACGACTGCGCCGCCAGGGCAAAGGAGCTTAACAGCGCTGGCGAACTGCTGGATGTGTCTACTTTAAAAGAGCCCTATCGCATCGAAGGAAAAAAAACCATGGGTTACGAGATTGCCGAACAGGCAATTGGGAACTGCCCGACGTGATCCTATACCCTGCCGGCGGTGGTACCGGACTGATCGGAATCTGGAAAGCGTTCAAGGAGATGAAAAAAATCGGCTGGTTGCCGGCGGATATAAAACTGCCGCGCATGGTGGCAGTACAGGCCGAGAACTGCCGTCCACTGGTAGAGACTTTTTACGGCAGACAAGCCAATGCGCATAACTACATGGGCAAACCAACTATCGCTAACGGACTGGCCGTTCCTCGCCCATTGGGTGAGCAACTGATGCTGCAGACACTGCAGGAGTCCGGCGGTACGGCTATCAGCATCAGCGAGCAGGAAATGATAGCAGGATTGAAAGAACTGGGCGCCAGCGAAGGGTTGTTTGTAGCGCCGGAAGGAGCTGCTGTGTGGATGGCCACCCGTAAGCTGGTCGACACGGGCTGTATCTCACCCGATGAAAAGATTCTCCTGCTCAACACTGGTTCCGGACAGAAGTACATGGAAAATCTTTCTGGTGTGTTTGCAGAGGACTAAGCTTCCCATCAGTCTCTCCTAAATTTGTAAAACACACTGAAGATAAACATAAAAAAGCCATAGCAGATCGTACCCAGCGCCACCAGGAAAAAGGCTGTGTCACCCACTGTGCCTCCACCTATAAAATCGAAAGCTGAATCGGTGTCTCCGACTGCGTTTTCGTCTTGCTTGATAGCGCCGCGCAGCAGAAAGTACCCAAGCACGAGCAGGATGATACCACGTGCAAAATATCCTGCCCATGCCAGCGTGTGAATAATGCGCTTTTTATGCTGTTCTAGTTCGCCCAGATCCAGGCGCTTGTTATAGGCTCCCTGTATAACGTATTGGAACTGCACCAGGCCAGTCAGCATAGTGACCACGCCAGCAGCGCCGACCAGCCATGGCCCTGCATCCCAGGCCAGTATTCTGGCGATCATCAGTTGCTGTTCCTCTTCACTGTTTCCGCCGCCTCCGTTCAGCACTTCGTAAGCTGAGAAGGCAATAAGCCCATAGCCTACGCCGCTCAGAGCAACCCCTACCCTTTTGCCTATACCTTTCAGGTCTTTCCCAAACTCGTAGGGGTCGGTTATAGCTTCAAATACCCGCCAGGTGATGTAACCGACCATACCAATCAGCACTACCCAGACCAGTATTTCTCCCAAGGTGTATTCAAGCAGATAATCCAGTGCCCGCTCTTCATCAGCATCGTCCTCTGACCTGCCAAACAGCGAGAGAATCGCCATGCTCCCTAGCAGCACATACACGAGACCGATGGATACACAACCGTAACGGGCCAGCCACTGCGCAATCTTTCTGTACTTTTTGTCTACTGTCATGGGTACTCTTTCTCTTTCCTCCTGAATCAGACGCTGTAGGATGTCTCGCTCTTTTGACGAGAGACATGATCTTTCAGTTTAGAATTTAGATTATAAAGGTGAAAAGCTTATCTTCACTAACTCAACAGCAACAGCACTGAAGCGTTACTGAATCAAGCTATACATCATACCTTATGACAACCATTGCACTGATTGCCCACAACAACAAGAAGACGGAACTACTCAACTGGGTAAAAGAGAACCAACAGGCCCTGCGTCAATACAAGCTGATCGGGACGACTAACACTTCCAAGCTGATCAATGAGCTGCTTGACATGAACATCGAACCCTTCGGCCACGGCCCAAGTGGTGGTGATATTCTGCTAGCCGCTCGCCTGCTTCAGGGTCAGATCCAAAAGGTGATTTTCTTCATCGACGTAGAAACCCCACACGGCCACGAGCACGACATCCAAACACTGATCCGCACGGCGGTACTCAACAACATTCCTATTGCTTTGAATAAGGCCTCGGCTGATTTGATTGTGTTGGAGCGGGAAGCTTAGGAAGGAGCCTTTAGATATAATAACGATACCACAGCATGGTGTAGCCTTTACCTTTGCTATACTTCGGCCTTCGGCTGCACAAATCCGTTCTCCTATTTCCAAAAGATTTATAATAAGTCTTTTGCCTTCAATTAAAAACTTGAGCGACTAAATGGGTAGCAGTAAATTCACTGAGAAAATTGAGATTAAATGCAGTCCTGAAGTCGCTTTTGACTATACTCAGGACTATGAGCAGCGGCTGACATGGGACACTTTCCTAAAAAAGGCTGAGCTTATAGAAGGAGCAAAATCGGCAGAGGTAGGAGTTAAAGCTTATTGTATCGCCAACAATGGACTTGGAATGGTAACGGAGTATGTTTCATTTAACAGACCAAGGGCTACAGCAATCAAAATGACTAAAGGCCCTTTTCTATTCAAATCGTTTTTAGGCTCCTGGACCTTTAAAGAAGTACAACCAAATTTAACAGAAGTCATTTTTCTATATTCTTTTCAACTTCGGTTTCCCTTCAAATTGGCAACAGGGTTTTAAAAGTAATTTACAATCCAATGTAAGGCAAAGACTGAAAGACCTGAAAGAACATCTCGAAAGAAGAAGCACAAGCCACTAAAAGTCCCACAGCTAAATACTACGAAGCCAATGCGGCGGCTAACCTCCTGACAACTGTAGAAACCTTTGAAAAACTTGCTTAATAAACTGACTGGCTTAGGTTCTTTCAGTGTTTTCTGTGCCATACTCCAACAAGTCTCCCGGCTGGCAGTCGAGCGCTTTGCAGATAGACTCAAGGGTGCTAAACCGGATGGCTTTGGCTTTCCCGGTTTTGAGGATAGAAAGATTGGCGAGCGTAATATCTACCTTCTCAGACAACTCGTTTAAGGACATTTTGCGCTTTGCCATCATCACATCCAAATTCACAATAATAGGCATGTCTTACACAGTTAGTTCGTTTTCAGCTTGTATTTCCACGCCGCGCTTAAAGATTTGGGATATGATAAACACAAGGCCCGCCATCAAAAAAAATCCCTCGGTTGCCACTGATCCAGGTATACCACTTGCCTTTTGGCAAACCACTCTGTTTGCGCGTTATGCAGCAGCGCCACCACCCAAATGCCCAGCAGCACATAGCTTATTTTCTCGAGCAGATGCGCTACGTCCAGAGTAAACGGACTCCTCAAGTTTACCTTCGAAAGCGCCCGAATGACCAGATAAAAGACATAAGCTTTCATACCAGAAAAAGCAACCATGAAAGAGACAGCCTGCGTGTAAAACCATAAATTATAATCCCTTAGATCGTGCAGATTCAAGCCTCTGTATAAATTGTGAGAAGCCTCAGGATGAATTAAACTCACACTATAAGATACAAGGATGGCTCCTGTTTTGACCAGCAGACCTATAAATGCGATCCATGATAGCACATACATAACCCGGAGAATCTGCTCGGTTCTGGTTTTACTTTGCTTTTCCATGTCATCACCTTTTAGTTTAATCGAAAGTAAATAATTATTTATTGAAAAACAATAAATAATTATCACATTCAAATAAATTTTTTTTGGTCTGGCAGTTATAGGAATTCGCACTATATCAATTTGCTACAGTTTAACCCAATCACACATTTCAACCAGGCTGAGGGGCAATTATAGCTCCAAGTTAAAAGGGTTTATCGCCTATCCGTAACTGTTCGACCTTGTTCAAGTAAAAGAGGGCGTACCCTATACCTGAAACCACGGAATACATACCTTATGGAAAAATTCTTTTTTGATAACTGGGAAAGCATCTTCAGAACATTCACCATCACCATTTTGGCATACATTGCCATGGTATTGCTCTTGCGATCATCCGGCAAACGGACACTCTCCAAAATGAATGCTTTCGACTTCATTGTGACGGTGGCATTGGGCTCGGCACTCGCCTCGGTGTCACTCAATAAAAATGTGGCGCTTGCAGATGGCGTTCTAGCCTTCTTCTTACTGATATTCCTTCAGTATGTTATCACCTGGCTTTCAGTGAGGTATAAGTCTGTCAAACATTTTATTACCAGCAAGCCTACCCTATTACTCTACAAAGGGGAACTAATAGATGAAGCCCTTAAAAAAGAACGCGTAACAATAGAAGAAATCAATTCAGCCGCCCGCAACGGTGGACAGGAAGACCTGTCCAAAATTGATGTGATGATCCTGGAGTCAACCGGTGAAATAACAGTTATACCCACAATCAAATCAGATTCACCAAATGCCCTAAAGGACGCAGGCAATTACCCGCGCTGATGGGAAGGGGAATTACCATTAGCTGCTGACTGCACTTCCCTGTCAGCGTATCATCTCAACCCAGCCTTTCCAATTCTGCCCGTTACTGGTGGTGGCATGGTAGAAATAAATACCGCTTCGCTGATTTCCGCCATCCCAGTTTTGTTTATAGTCCGCCTGCTCAAAAACCAGTTTTCCCCACCGGTCAAACACTTTTAAATCAAGGGGAAGGCAGGATACATTCAGGACGAAATAATCATTCAACCCGTCGCCATTCGGAGTGAACACATTGGCGTTCTCCTTCCGGCGCTCTACTTGTACTGTTGTCACCTGCTGCCTGTTGCTGCAATTATTGCCATAAAAGGTAGTCAGGTACACATCATAGTTGCCGATTGTATTGTAGGTATGGCCAGGTGCAGATTCCTGCGAAGTAGTGCCATCGCCAAACTCCCACAAGTAGGCAGTAGCACCGCTTGTACTGTTGGTAAATTTTACCTGTAGCGGGGCGAGTCCCGACGGGCTTTCGGCAGTACCGCACTCAACCGATTCGAAACCTGCCTGGATAGCAGGTATGGGCGTAACCTGCATCACTTTTGTACTGTAACCCGCGCAATGCCCATTGTCAAAGGTATAGGTCAAGGTGTGAGTTCCTGCACCTGCCAAGGAGGGACTAAAAACTCCCGCTTTACTTACACCAGTTCCGCTCCAGGTACCACCTGCCGGACTAAATCCTGTCAGCTGCACATCACCTCCGCCTATGCATAGTTCAGCATCGCTGCCTGCCTGCACATTCAGTGCAGGATCAATAGTTGCCGTTACAAGCGTTCGGTTACTTTCACAGCCCGTACCGTTTACGAGTGACACATAGTAGTGTGTGGTGCTGTTGATAGCCGGTGTATTGAACGTGGGGCCAATGGCCAGTACTTCACCTCCTGTGGCGGTGGCATACCAATGGTAGGCTTCACCGGTGCGAGCTCCTGAAACTGCAAGGGTCACGTTACCGCTGCCACAACTTGCAGCAGGTATAGCAACAGGCGCCATAGGTCTTGCAACAATACTGACAGGTATGCTACTCTCCATGCCTATTACAGCCGGCACTCCGGCCACCACCCGGATCCTATAGCCAGCGCCTGGCACTATACCTGCCGGTAACTCAGCCATAATGGGAGCCGATTGACCAGTACCTATCGTCACAGGGTTGGCAAACGAACCGGAGGCATCGGAGAGTTGGGCCGTGAAAGTATTACCAGCTGCGTAAGAACCGGATTTGAGAAATGAAACAGGCACGATTGCGCCAGCACAGTATTCCAGTTCAGGCAGGTTACTGGTCAGAATGGCAGGGTCGGCATCTGAGGCCAGTTTGGCGACAAACTTGTCTGAGCGATCTTCGTACTGGTCTATCCCTTCAAAAGCTGTCTCGTTGCCTCCACCAGTAATATAGCAATTACCCAACGCATCCACTGCAATTGCGTTTCCCCTGCCTCCCGCTTTAGGAGAGCCAAACTGTTTCACCCATAACACCTTGCCTTCAGAATTGTATTTAGCGGCATAGAAGCTGCTGCCAATTTCATTCTCTATTGTAAAATTGCCAAAAGTTGCTTGCCGCGTGTAAAACCCGGTCACATAGCTGTTACCGTCTCTGTCGATTGCCACATCCAACCCTGAATCATACCAGTAACCACCAGCTTCCCGGGCCCAGATCACATCTCCTGCAGCATCGTATTTCGCCAGGAACATTACTTTGGTTGTAGGCATACAATATAGTGGAGGCAAAGTTAGCCGGACCGCTAAACCAACCGGTCAGGAATATAAATCCGTTCTTATCGAGCGCTATTTTGAGACTGTGAGTACCACTACTACCTGTTTTTTTTACCCATACCACATCTCCTGCAGTGTTGTATTTAGCAATAAAAAGTGCCGGGTGAAAACCAGAAATTGACAGACTATACTCAGATGAAATAGAGATTGCTCCGAAATGTGCCGTTCCTCTGATATCTCCTGTTATAAAGCTATTCCCCGTTGCATCAACAGCAATACTTCCCACAGAGTCAAAACCATCCCCACCAGCTTTACGTGCCCAGATTGCCTTTCCGAATGGATCCAGTTTTAAGATAAAAAGATCTCTCCCCTGACTTGCCAACGAAACATTCCCGAATGTAATGTCTCCGATGAAAATGCCCGTTACATAAATATTACCTTTTGCATCGATCCCAACATCCACACCGGTCGCAGATGCCTCATTGCCGCTCAGCGCCGTAGTGTTTGTTGCCCGAAGTACCTGACCTGCGCTATTCAGTTTAACTAAATAGTAGTCATGAATCCCATTGCTTTTCAGCACAGTAGAACCGAATACGCCCGTATCTTCGAAGCCACCTGTGACGAAAATATTCTCTTGCGAGTCCATGACTAATTTTCTGGCGTCACCTCCAAGCTTGATGACCCAAACTTCTTTCCCGGCAGCATCATATTTTGCAACATAGCCCTCCCCGTGAGGTTTATCACTCGTAAGGGTTGTGTCCCCGATGGTTACGCTCTTGTTGAAAGAGCCAGCTGTATAGGTATTGCCCTTGCTGTCTACTATAATACCACTCCCTGAAGCGATGCCTGTAACTTTGCTGTTCCACTCCCACTCCGGAGGGTTATTTGTTTGTGCCGATACGGGAGCAGAGATAACACCCAGAATGAATAATACTAGCGTAAAAATTTTAAGCATAAGCTGCTGACGTAAACAGGAATAAGGGAGACACAGGGTGGCACTTATAGATGGTAAGGTATGGCAGCCACCGTCCTGCAAATATACAATATCTCCACTCTCCTAAAACCTACTTCAACTGCGAATTGTCAGGCTGGATTTTTAACAGCCAAGGCAAGTATTGAAGGCAAAACAAATCTGTTTTTCCTAACTTGCATTTTTAACAGGTTCTTATTCACCCTTGCTTAACCCTACGCACGCTCGATGAACATCATCCGAAACCTGAAGATCAGGGATAAACTCCTCCTCCTGCTGGCCCTGCTCCTTTTTCCGCTTGTCTATTTTGTGGCTGTTACCGTGCAGCGCGAAATCGAAGAGAATGACAAGCTGCAGGACGAGATTGCTCAGCTCACCGAGTCAGAAAAAATATCCTCTCTGTTGCACGCCTTTCAGCGCGAGCGTGCCCGTATACTGGCGGCAGCTTCCGGCGATTCCATTTTCATGCTCGATGCACGTGCGCAAAGAAGTCTGACCGATGCTGCTACGCTCGACCTCACAGATTTTCTGAGCGAGACCAGCCGCACCCTGCCTGCCATTTCCATGATGCAGGATATCAATAAGTACCGCAGTGACCTGGACAAAGGTCGCCTGGATGTGGACGACTTCCGCCGCTACTCCAATGAGCTGATTTTTAGTATGCTTAACCGCATGGACGCCAGTGCAACAGCTCTTAGCAACGTCGAGATCAGTCGCCAGCTGATCAGTTTCAAAAGTCTCTCCGAAGCCAAGATCCACCTGGGTCGCATGCGTAGTCTGCTGATGAAATCCATGCAGGAAGGCATATTCTCATATCAGGATTACGCCCTCCTTATGACGCAGTACAACAGCCATACGACAGCGTTGGACAACTTTTACCGCTACGCCGATCGTGGCACTGTGAGCGAAGTGCAGGAGATCTTAGTGTCGGACGATTATAAACGTGCCGTTGCTGTTGTGCAGCGACTTGAACAGAATCCGGACACAGATCTGAACACCTTTGATGCAGGCTCTGTTTACAGCCTGTATACCTCCAATATCGAGGCGCTTCGCCAGGCCGAAAAGCACCTCATACAAAACATCAGAGAGCAGGTACAGGATGAGAGCAATCGCAAGGAGCGCTATCTGCAGGTACTGTTTGTAGCGCTGCTGTTTATTCTGACGCTCGTAGGCTTCCTTTCCTATTTCATCATCAGTCTGATTTCTACCTCACTGGCTACACTCAAAAATGCAGCCGACCGCATCCGACTGGTGCCACCGACGTGGTGGTTAATATTGAAAGCGAAGACGAGATCGGTAGTGTGGCCTCTTCATTCAGAGGGGTGGTGAACAAAACCGTGTCGCTGTCGCAGGTGGCGCAGGCTATTGGCGAGGGCCGGTATGACGTGGAGATAGAGGTGCAAAGCAAGGAGGATATGCTGAGCCTTGCCATCCGGGACATGAAAAATAACCTGGAGCACTTCACCACAGAGAATGCAAATCGTAACTGGGTGCTGACAGGCGTAGCCGAGCTGAGTAACCTGATCGGGGGCGAAACCACGCTGGACAAAGTCTCCAGACATGCCCTCTCCTACCTCTGCAACTATACCGACTCAGAGGCCGGTGTGCTGTACCTGCACAACAACAACGGCAAACTGGAACCTGCCACCAGTCATGGCCTGCAACAGAATAAGGCTCAATTGCCTGTGTTTGAAATTGGAACCGGTTTGGTAGGCCAGGCTGTGGCCGAACGCAAGGTGAAGGTACTGGAAGGAGTGCAGGAAGAGTACCTGCGCATCCGCACCGGGCTTTCAGACATTGAGCCTGCAACGGTCATCCTCATCCCATTATACTTTGGCAACACCATCATAGGCGCACTGGAGCTGGCCTCCCGCCGACCTTATACGGAGGTGCAGCGCCGTCTGCTCGACTCCGCAGCCGAGCGTATTTCGGTGCTCATCCATACCCTGAAAGCACACCTGCAAACGCAGGAACTGCTTTACGAAACACAAAACCAGGCCGAGGAACTGGAGACGCAGCAGGAAGAGCTGCGCCAACTCAATGCCGAGCTTAAGGCTTCAGAAGAAGAACTGCGCGTGAACCAGGAGGAGTTGCAGGAGAAGAACGCTGAACTGGAAGAGAAGGCGCAACTGCTGGAGGAGCAGTACGAGGCACTGGGCGCTAAGAATAAGGCCCTGGAGGATGCCCGCGAAGCCATCGAACTGAAGATACAGCAGGTAGAGACCGTGAGCAAGTATAAGAGCGACTTCCTGGCCAACATGAGCCACGAGCTCCGCACCCCGCTCAACAGTATCCTCATCCTGTCGCGCCTACTGGCCGACAATAGCGAAAACACGCTCTCCACGAAGCAGATCGACCACGCCCAGATCATTCACAAATCAGGTAATGACCTGCTCAGGCTGATCAACGAAATACTGGACCTCTCTAAAATCGAGTCTGGTATGGTGAAGCTGGAGACGGAAGAGCTGCGCCTGACTGACGTGTCCCTGGAGCCGATGTTTAAAGAACTGGCTGCCAAGAAGAAGATCAACTTCAAGGAGCGCCACGTGCCGGGTGCCTTCGACAGCATCGTGACCGACCGTTTCCGGCTGGAGCAGATTCTCAAAAACTTCATTGGCAATGCAATCAAATTTACCGACGAGGGCGGTGAAGTGGAGTTCAAGGTATACCCGGTTATGCAGCGGCCTAAGTTTAAGTCGGAGCAGCTGCGCGACGCCCAGGATGTGGTAGCCTTTGCTGTGCGCGACACAGGCATCGGTATACCTGCCGAGAAGCAAAGTATGGTTTTTGAAGCCTTCCAGCAAGCCGACACGTCCACTACCCGCAAGTATGGCGGCACCGGTCTGGGACTGACGATCAGCAAAGAGCTGGCTACCCTGCTGGGCGGTGAGCTGATGCTGGAAAGTGAGCCAGGCAAGGGCAGTACCTTTACGCTATACCTGCCGCGTGTGCCTTTTGGTGCAACAAATGGCTCCGCCGTACCTGAGCAGCGTCAGGCTCCTGCTTATACCCCACCTGCTGCACAGCCTGTCACTGTACTAAGCACCTCTGCGGCACAGCAAAAGAGCCAGAGCATGGGCCAGGTGTTCCTCAACATGGAGCGTCAGGACAAGAAAGACATCTGCGTGCTGATTGTGGAAGACGACAAAGGATTCAGCGACATCCTGGCTGACTTTGCCAAGGCCAAGAACTTCAAAGTACACCAGGCCTTTACAGGGCGTGACGGCCTGCGCATGGCGCTGGAGCACAAGCCTGATGCCATGCTGCTCGACATCCAACTGCCGGATATGACAGGTTGGGATGTGCTCAAAAAAGTGCGTGAAGACAAAGACCTGCGAAACATCAATGTGCACGTGATGTCGGCTTACGATAAGGAGGTGATCGGCGAACATGCCGAGAATGAAGAGTACCTGCCGAAGCCCGTGACGCTCGAGATGCTGAACAAAGCCTTTGGCTCCATCGTGAGTAAGTCCGGGGCAAACATCGAGAACATCCTGATCGTGGAGGACAACGAGATCGAGAATAAAGCCGTGGCCGAACTGCTGCTGGCGCACGGACTCAAGTCCACCTCCGCTTACTCTGCGGAAGAGGCCGAAAAGGTGCTGGCTAAGCAAAAGGTCGACTGTATCATCCTCGACCTCAACCTGCCGTGCATGAAAGGCTACGACTGGATGAAGAAGATCAAGTCGCAGACCAAGCTCGGCGACATCCCGATCATCATCTATTCCGGAAAGGACCTGAGTGAGGAAGAGGAGACAAAGCTGAAGGAGTTTGCTAACACGATCATCATCAAAAACGAGTACTCATACCTGCGTCTGCTCGACGAAGTGCAGCTCTTCCTGCACAAGGTAAACCAAAAGCTGCCGCCGGGCAACGAGTTCAAGATGAAGCTGCATGTGCCGGAAGAGGTGCTGCGCGGCAAGAAGATACTGGTGGTAGACGACGATGTGCGCAACATCTACTCACTGAGCAGTCTGCTGGAGATGCACGGCATGCAGGTCATAGCGGCTTACGATGGCAGGGAAGCACTCGAAAAACTTGACACAGAGTCAGGTATAGACATGGTGCTGATGGACGTGATGATGCCGGAAATGGACGGGATAGAAGCGACAAAACGAATCCGCAAGGATTTACGTTTTAAGCAACTGCCGATCATTTCACTCACCGCGAAGGCCATGAAAGAAGACAGAGAAAAATGCATAGAAGCCGGGGCTTCTGATTATATACCTAAACCAGTGGATACCGATAAGTTGCTTACCCTGATGCGCGTATGGTTGTATGAAGCTTGAGAACGAGGAGCTGTTTGAGCTGGAGGTAGAGGCACTCATCAAAGAAATACACACACAGTACGGATACGATTTCAGCGGCTATGCACGGGCCTCGGTTTACCGCCGCATCAAGCGTTTTCTGGCTCAGAAGCATTTGCAGAGCATCGACGAACTGCGCAAGTTTCTGTTCACGGACAGCTTCTTTTTCGAGAATTTCCTGCAGGAGGTCACCGTGAACGTAACAGAGATGTTCCGCGATCCGACTTTCTTTAAATCGCTGCGTGAGAACGTACTACCGATTCTGTCCACCTACCTTTCATTAAGGTATGGGACGCGGGCTGTTCTACAGGCGAGGAACTGTTTTCGCTGGCGATACTGCTGGAGGAGGAAGGGCTGCTGAGTCGAACCAAGATTTACGCCACGGACATCAACCAGAAAGTGCTACGGCAGGCGAAAGACGGCATCTTCTCGGCTACGCATATGACGGCCTACACCGCCGCCTATTACGCGGCCGGTGGCAAGCGCGATTTTGCAGAATACTATACCAGCAACTACGGCAGCGTGAAGTTCAACTCCTCGCTTGTCAAAAATGTGGTATTCTATCCGCATAATCTGGCGACCGATACTTCGTTCAATGAGTTCCACCTGATCGTGTGCCGCAACGTACTCATCTATTTCAACCGTGCGCTGCAGGAACGTGTTTACCAGCTTTTTGATGAGAGTCTGGTGAGCCTGGGCTACCTGGCATTGGGCAAAAAGGAAACACTGGCCATGTCAGAGATCAGCAGCAAGTATAACTTTGTAGACAAAAACAACCGCATATATCGCAAGAACTCCTGATGCGCGACAATACCCGACTGATCGTACTAGGTGGCTCATGGGGCGGCATACAGGCCTCTTTGAAGATACTGCAAGGGCTGCCCGCGGATTATAGTATCCCCATCGTGCTGGTGCTGCACCGTCTGCGCAATCAGGAAGGCAGTCTGCAGGAGCTCTTCGACAAGAAGCTGGTGCTGAAAGCTGTCGAAGTCGATGACAAAACGCCACTGGAGGCTGGCCATGTATACATAGCCCCATCTAACTACCACGTGCTGCTCGAAAGAGACCATACTTTCTCGCTCGATGCCTCCGAACTGGAGAACTACTCCCGCCCTTCCATCGACGTGACCTTTACCAGCGCAGCTGATGTTTTCGGGAAAAATACAGTAGGAATACTACTTAGTGGGGCCAGTAAGGATGGAAGTTCAGGATTAAAGTATATATTTGAGAAACGGGGCACTGCCATCGTGCAGCATCCCGGCGAAGCGGAGATTGCCACCATGCCGCTGGCAGCCATCAATAGCATACCCGGCTGTAGTATCATGAATGTTGAGCGCATACAAGCTTATTTGCTAACTTTACATGGACACTGACCACGATACCATACCTCTAACAACCTTGCCTACAGCTACCCACCCGGTAAAGATATTGCTAGTCGACGACAAGGAGGAAAACCTTGTCAGCCTGGCGAGTCTGCTCTCTGAGGAAGGCGATAATACGGAGTACCTGTTTGCCAACTCAGGTGAAGAAGCCCTGAAACTGGCGTTGCAGGAAGAGATAGCGCTGATCCTGCTGGACGTGCAAATGCCCGGCATGAATGGCTATGAAGTTGCCCGCTACCTTCGCGATATTTCTAAAACACGGGATATCCCCATTATTTTCGTCACAGCCATCCACCAGCAGGATGTGCATGTGATGGAGGGCTTTGAGGCCGGTGCCGTGGACTTTCTTTTCAAGCCCCTGCACCCTGCTATCACCAAGGCAAAAGTAGCGGCGTTTGTACGTTTTTATCTGCAGAAGAAAGAGGTGGAGCTTGCGCATAAACGTACCCAGGAAATCAACCGTGAGCTGGAAGAACGTGTGAAAGCACGCACTGCTGAACTTACCCGCGTAAATAAAGACCTTGACAACTTTGTGTATACCGCCTCTCATGATCTCAAAGCTCCAATCAATAATATAGAAGGACTGGCAGTTGCGCTGAAAGAGGTTCTGGATACACCTGAGCCTGATCACGGCGAACTCAACATCATCATGGCCATGATACAGGATGCGATCAGTCGCTTCAAGCACACCCTGATGGACCTGACAGAAGTAGCCAAGCTGCAGCACCAGGATGAAACAAACATCGAAAGTGTACGGTTCGAGGAGCTGATTGATGACATTACACTCAACATCCAGGATCTGATTTTAAAATACGACGCCACGATTGATACCGACTTTTCGGAGGCCCCCGAAATGGTTTTCTCCCGCAAAAACCTTCGCAGCATCGTCTACAACCTGGTATCAAATGCTATCAAGTATAGCTCACCGGAACGCCCGCCAATCATTGAGGTCAGCACGTATCACGAGAGCTCCTATACTGTATTCCGTGTAAAAGACAATGGACTTGGTTTGAAACCAGAAGACCGGGACAAAGTATTTGACATGTTCAAGCGCTTACATGCACACGTGGAAGGTACTGGCGTAGGTTTGGCCATTGTGAAGCGTATAGTGGAAAACAGCGACGGCAGAATTGAGTGTGACAGCGAACAAGGCAAGGGCTCCGAATTCAGGGTTTATCTGAGGGGACAGTAAGTACCGACAGCTGATCATGGCAAGCTGCTCTTTGCTACTCAGCTTGAGACGCAGCATGGAACTACCGGCATCGCCCTGCAAGCCGTGGATTGGGTAATGCGGGTGAGTAAATAAAATCAATAAAACAGAAGAGCCGCTCTTTGCATTTGCAGGAGCGGCTCTTCTGTTTCAGGTTTCTTCTACGCTTTAGCAGGTATACGCTTCAATGTATCCAGCAGGAAATCCCAGTACTTCTGCACCGAGCTGATCTGCACTTTTTCATCTGGAGAGTGAGCACCACGGATGTTCGGACCGAATGAGATCATCTCCATCTCCGGGTAGTTCGCACCGATGATACCGCATTCCAAACCAGCATGGCAGGCGTTCACGTGGGCTTCGCCGTTATACTTCTCTTTGTAAAGGTCGCTCATCAGCTGCACAATACCCGCTCCCGGTCGAGGCATCCAACCCGGATACATTCCGCTCAGTTGTACTGATGCACCAGCCAGTTCGAGGGCACTTTGAATAGCTGCAGCCAGATCCATTTTCTCACTGTCTACAGAGCTACGGGTAAGGCACTGCACGGTCAGTTTTCCGTCCTGCACCAACACACGGGCCACGTTATTGGAAGTCTGCACCAGGTGCTGAATATCCGGCTCATGCGATATACGCCGTTGTGGCAGGCATAGAGCGCACGCAGCAGTTTGCTCTGATAGTCGGCTGGTAAAACCTGAGCAGGAGCTTCTGTCTGCTCTACTGTCACGGCCAGATTCGGATCCGTCGTAGCGTGTTCGTTTTTGAGAATAGCGGTCAGTTCTTCCACAAAATTCTCAAAAGCCGTAACCTCACCTGCAGGTATAGCTACCACAGCTACTGACTCACGAGGGATCGCATTGCGCAGTCCGCCACCGTCGATAGAGCCGATGCGCAGGCCAACTTTTTCAGTAGCTTGGTGTAGCAAACGGTTCATCAGTTTGTTGGCGTTACCGCGACCCAGGTAAATGTCCATACCAGAGTGGCCGCCTGTCAGGCCTTTAATGTTTACTTTGTAGCCTTTCATGTTGCCGCTTATACCTTCAGGCTGATAAGTGCCGCTGGCATTGATGTCCACTCCGCCGGCACAGCCGATGGTCAGCTCGGTATCGTCTTCGGTGTCAAGATTTAGCATGATGTCGGCTTCCAGCATACCGCCTTTCAGGCCGAGGGCACCGGTCATACCAGTTTCTTCGTCTACCGTAAACAGCGCCTCGATGGCTGGATGCTCGATGTCAGTAGAGGCCAGCAGTGCCATGATCGTGGCCACACCAAGACCATTATCAGCTCCGAGTGTCGTGCCGCGGGCTTTTACCCAGTCACCGTCTACATACATGTCGATGCCCTGCGTGTCGAAGTCAAAATCGGTGTCGGCGTTTTTCTGGTGCACCATGTCCACGTGGCTCTGGATTAGCACCGTCTTGCGGTCTTCCATACCTGCGGTGGCAGGCTTCTTGATGATGACGTTGCCGATCTCGTCCTGTATGGTTTCAAGGCCAAGTTTCCGACCAAATTCCATCATAAAGGCGATCACACGCTCTTCCTTTTTAGAAGGACGCGGGACGGCGTTCAGATCAGCAAAATTATTCCAGAGGGCTTTCGGTTCGAGTGCTCTTACTTCGGTGCTCATGTATGGTTTTCTTTTTTGATTGAAATGCTAGTGTATACCTATATGCAGGCATACATATTGGTTGGCACTAAGGTAATTTAATTTTTTTTCAAACCCTTGCGTCTTTCCTCCCACCTCCCCGTCATCCTGATGAATTTGAAACTTAAACACTAATAACAATTCATCATATGGAACCGATCTATCAATCGCAACACCACAGTCTATCGAAAACCTAAAAGCCGAACAGCAGAAACGAGCTGCTACGCAGCAAGTAAATACAGGCAAGTGCTGCGAAGCGGCAGAGGCCAAAAAAGTCAATTCCTCTTCTACCCTGCTTGCCCTTTCCTTCGTTTTACAGACCGGCTTGTTTGCCAACTTCGCAGCCAACGCGCAAACGGCTATGGTCGTGCATACCAACAACAAAACTGCTAAGGAAAATAAAGCTGATGTAGCCATCCGCTCCCTGGATGACATCACCTTCCCCGAGGCAGACTTTAAGCGTGGGGCTTACCTGAAGTTGCGCACGGTATACGTGGATGTGCCGGTGAGCAAGTTTAGGCTCAAGCCTTTCCCGGCCAACAGTTCTGCCGAAACCCGAGCTGAACTCGACTTTTTGCTGCACCTGCAAAAGAACCGAAACGCCGAAGCCATCAACCGAACTGAAACCATGGCCGCCGTATACTTCGACCCGCTGACTACCAATCCGGCTGATGCAGATTATACCCGCAACATCAACAGCCTGTTCTACATTGGCCGCGACCTGGGTCCCTGGTTCAATGCGAAACAGTTGCCTGTAACAACACAGGTTTTGCAAAATGTCATTCAGGATGCCACTTACTACATCTTCTCGCTCAAAGCCGACTTTAGCCGCCCACGCCCTTACCAATTGGACGCCCGACTGGAGAACCTGGAAGCACCGGGCCACGCCTCCTACCCTAGCGGACACTCTTCCACTTCGCACGTGCATGCCTATATTCTAAGTCATATTTTCCCGGAGTACAAAGACCACTTCCTGGGCGTAGCCAGCGAGATGGCTTTCTCGAGAGAGACCCGCGGCGTGCACTACCCTAGCGACTCAGAAGCCGGTAAAGAATTTGCCCGCCAGTTTGTGGAAGAGCTGATGAAGAGCCGTAAATTCCGCACTGACCTGGAAGCGATGAAAGCGGAAATAGTACAGGTAAGGGCTGCTAATCAACTCACAAAAAAAATAAGGCCGAAAGCCGCGCAAAAATTCCGAGCCGAAGTAGTTGGAGAGTGTAAAACCTGTCGTACTATTGCAGCCTGAAATTTTAGGGATAATGGAATCTTGGTTAGGATACGCACTCGTTGCCATGCTCACAGGGGGCGTGGCAATGGTGTTTGCGAAGATGGGCATGAATAACAACGCCAACGAGCATCTGGCTTTGGTGATACGCACAGGGGTGTTGTTTATGATGGTGCTGGGCCATGCGCTCTACGCAGGTGGCCTCAAGTCAGCCCGGCTGATCGATAACAAAACGCTCACCTGGTTTATACTGGCAGGAGCCTGCACTGCAGTTTATTGGATTCTCTATTTCAAAGCCATCAAAACAGCCGATGTATCGGTAGTGGCTACCATAGATCGGGCAGGTATACTGGTCACGGTGGGCCTCTCCTACTTTCTGCTGAACGAGCCGCTCACACCGCGTCTGCTGCTGGGCATGGGCGTGATCTTGTGTGGAACTTTGATTCTGATCTGGAAATAAAAGATGATACAGCTTGCAACAATGCAGCAGGGGCACGCCTGTGATGTGCTCCGCATTTACGGTGAAGGCCTGCAAACCGGCTTTTCAACCTTCAACACGGAGGTTCCCACCTGGGAGGAATGGGACCGCAACCACCTGCCGCACACCCGAATCGTCGCTATTGAAAATGAGGAAGTGCTGGGTTGGGTGGCGCTCCTGCCCGTCTCCTCCAGGGCTTGTTATCGGGGAGTGGCTGAGTTCAGCATTTACATTGCCACCCGCCACCGTGGCAGAGGTATAGCCGATAGGCTCATGCAGGCCATGATTGAGGAGAGCGAAGCCAACGGTATCTGGACACTGCAGTCCTCGACTTTTGCTGACAATACCACCAGCCTGCGTATGCAGGAGCGGCACGGTTTCCGGCAGATCGGCTACCGCGACCGCATTGCCCAGTTGCACGGAGTGTGGCGCAACACCATATTGCTCGAGCGACGCAGCAACTTGTTTTGACCTGAAACTCGTAATCAGCCTAAAAAGCCCATGGAAATCAGCAGCATACCTTCTTTTCTGGATTATTACGGCAAGATCAGGCAGCGCACTGAGCGTGTTATCGCCTGTATACCTGCCGACCAATTCGACTGGACCTACCGGGAGGGTAAATTCACCTTCGCGGACCAGATCCGGCACATTGCGGCCATAGAGCGCTACCTGTATGCAGAGACCGTGCAAGGCAGATCTGCTGCTTATACTGGTTGCGGCAAGGCACTGGCGGATGATCCGGAACAGGTACTGGCATTTTTCAGGGAAAAGCATCAGGAAAGTCTCGCTATTTTCAGCAGCCTGTCTGACCAGGGCCTGCAGCAGAAAATACAAACACCGGGAGGCGGACAGATTACGTGCTGGAAATGGCTTCGCGCATTGATTGAGCATGAAATTCATCACCGGGCGCACATCTATACCTACCTGGGCATACTGGGCATACCGACGCCCCCTATTTTTGGCCTCACCTCAGAGCAGGTACAGGAGCAAAGCACTCAGGCATCCAAAATTTAATTCATAAAAAAACGCCACTGCTCATTGCAGTGGCGTTTTTCTGTTGGCTATACCTTATCGGCAGGTATAGCAGCTATATCGTTCGCATGGTAAGGGCCTTGTAGTCCCACACACGTACATCATGTCCGTACTGGGTCTGGTCGATAAACGGGCCCCGACATATCTTATCTTTTGGTGGTTCCACATCATACTGCTCTTTGGCCCGCAGCAGCAGTTCGTCCATTAGCCAGCGGGGTATGATGTCGCGATCGGATGGGTATACGAACTGGAAACTCATGAACTGGGCCAGTAACAGCTGCCAGTGCTGTTCGGTATAGGACCACAGACGGTTCCAGTCCAGCTTTTCGCCACAGCTCAGCATGATGTGGTTGATGTCAGAACCATCATAGCGCTCCCTGTTCTGAACGTACAGTTTGCACCAGATCAGCTCTTCGGCAGGCATAAATTTCACTTTTACACCGTACAGTTCGCCCTCCGTGGCATACTCAAACCAACGGTCATCCACCGGGCACATGCTGGCGGGGTTATTGAAGATCAGGTCCATGAGGTGCTCCCCTTTTTTGGCTTTGGCCAGCCAGCGGGCATCGGTCATTTCGGTATAGTAACCCTCTTCGGCAAAGGTCTTGAGAATGCGGGGGCACTCTCCCACTTTGCAGAAAATATCCATGTCTTTTGTTGCCCTGTTGATTCCCGTGTACATGTCAAGGGCCAGACCGCCACCCACCAGGAATTTGGCCTCACTCTTGACCAGCAGGCTCAGCGCTTCTTTGTAAAAGCTCTCTGCGGTTAGTTCGCCGTCACCTGGGAGAGTCTGCTTTGCTTTAACGGTCTTTTTTTTAGTTTTTACCGGGTCTTGGGCGGTTTTTACTTTTGTATGATTCAGTTGCTTATTCATGTGTCAAATTCAGGCTCTGTGATCGATGTAATCTTCAGCAGGAGACAGCATTGCCTGAAGACTGCCTCTGTCAGAAACAGTCTAAATTGTACTACTCCTTAATCTAAAACTGAGGTAAGTGGTTTACTGATAAAGCACTG
>NZ_AKIS01000159.1:0-33959 GCF_000277005.1 Pontibacter sp. BAB1700
ATGATCGTAATCGGTATCGTGTTTGTGATCACGCAAATCCTACTTTTCTGGTATTCTTATAAATACCAGCATAAAGATGATAAGCGTGCTTACTACTACCCACACAATAACAAGTTAGAGATTGTTTGGACAATGATTCCTGCTGTTGTGATGGCGCTGTTAGTATTTGCCGGTTGGAAAACATGGGCAAACATCACGAGTGCTGCCCCGGCTGATGCTGTTGTAGTAGAGGTAATGGGTAAACAGTTTAGCTGGCTTGTTCGCTACCCGGGTGCAGATGGTAAACTGGGTGAAGCTAGTGTTAACTTCATCGATGCTACAAATGAAATGGGTGTAAACTTCAGCGATCCTAATGCAATGGATGACTTTATGCCACGTGAGATTCACGTGCCTAAAGGCAAGCCAGTGCTGTTGAAGATTCGCTCAAGAGATGTAATCCACAGTGTATTCCTGCCGCATTTCCGTGTTAAAATGGATGCTGTTCCAGGTATGCCAACCAAGTTTTGGTTTGTGCCTAGCAAAACAACAGCTGAAATGCGCACTGAGACTGGTAACCCTGAATTCAACTATGAAGTGGCTTGTACTGAGATATGTGGACGTGGCCACTTTGCGATGCGCTTTATCCTGGTTGTTGACGAACCTGAGGAGTACGAGGAGTGGTTAGCTTCACAAACACCATTTATCGAGCAAAATCCACAGCTTCTAACAAAGTTCACCCACGATTCGAAAGATCAGGTGGTGCTTGAGAAGAGTGCTGAAGAAGTAAAAACAGAGTTGTAGCATTAAATAAAATCAACAATGTCGAGTACAGATATCTCTCTAAATAAGGATGTGCATCACGCTCACGACGAGCATGATCATCATCATGACCAAAACTTCTTTGAGAAGTACATCTTCAGCCAGGACCACAAAGTAATTGCAAAGCAGTTTCTTTTTGCAGGTATCTTCTGGGGCTTTGTAGGTGGCTTCCTGTCTATTATTTTCCGTCTACAACTTGGCTGGCCTGAAGCAACATTCACTTTCCTGGAGCCTATCCTGGGAAACTGGATCGTAAATGGTAAGCTAGACCCGGAATTCTATCTGGCGCTGGTAACAATGCACGGTACCATCATGGTATTCTTCGTACTAACGGCTGGTCTGAGTGGTACATTCAGTAACTTCCTGATCCCGTTGCAGATTGGTGCCCGTGACATGGCATCTGGATTCATGAACATGCTGTCCTTCTGGATTTTCTTTCTGGCAAGTGTGATCATGTTTACTTCCCTTTTCATTGAGACAGGTCCTGCTGGGGGTGGTTGGACAGTTTACCCTCCTTTGAGCGCACTTCCACAGGCGATATCAGGCTCAGCAATGGGTATGACCCTTTGGTTGGTAAGTATGGCTTTGTTCATTGTATCTCAGTTGCTAGGTGGTGTAAACTATATCACAACTGTGATTAACCTGAGAACAAAGGGTATGTCAATGACCAAACTTCCATTAACAATCTGGTCATTCTTCTTGACGGCTATCCTGGGTCTTCTTTCATTCCCGGTTCTGTTCTCTGCAGCACTACTATTGATCTTTGACCGTAGCTTCGGTACAAGCTTCTACCTTTCTGATATCTATATCGCAGGAGAGGCTCTTGCACATACCGGTGGTAGCGCGATTCTGTTCCAGCACTTGTTCTGGTTCCTTGGACACCCTGAGGTATACATCGTAATTCTACCAACTTTCGGCATCGTTTCAGAAGTAATTGCAACAAACTCTCGCAAGCCTATCTTCGGTTACCGAGCGATGATCGGTTCCATGCTGGGTATCTCTCTGCTTTCATTCGTAGTATGGGCACACCACATGTTCGTGACAGGTATGAACCCATTCCTGGGGTCAGTCTTCATGTTCCTGACACTTATTATTGCGGTACCATCTGCGGTGAAAGTGTTTAACTGGATTGCCACCCTGTGGAGAGGTAATATTCGTTTCACAACAGCTATGATGTTTGCGATCGCCTTCGTTTCGCTTTTCATCTCTGGTGGTTTGACAGGTATTATCCTGGGTAACTCAGCTCTGGACATTCAGCTGCACGATACTTACTTTGTAATTGCGCACTTCCACCTTGTAATGGGTGCTGCAGCCTTCTTTGGTATGTTCTGTGGTATCTACCACTGGTTCCCTAAGATGTTTGGCCGTATGATGGACGAGAAGCTTGGCTTCATCCACTTCTGGTTGACATTCCTGTCTGCTTACCTGGTGTTCATGCCTATGCACTACATCGGTATAGCTGGCTTCCCAAGAAGATATTATTCATGGACTGGTTTTGATGCTTTCAATACCTTCACTGACCTAAACAGCTTTATCAGTATAGCTGCTATTTTAGGCTTTACTGCGCAGTTGATCTTCTTATTCAACTTTATCTATAGCATCTTCAAAGGCCGTCGTGCTACAGCTAACCCATGGCACTCTAATACCCTTGAGTGGACAACACCGGTTAACCCAGGACACGGTAACTGGCCAGGCGAGATACCAACTGTTTACAGATGGCCTTACGATTATAGTAAACCAGGTGCTGCAGAGGACTACATCCCTCAAAACGTACCATTCTCTCAGACGCAGTCTTCAAACCTGCCGTACGAGAGAGATTTAGAATAGCTTAAATGATAGATAAATCTTTTCCATACAAAAGGTTTAGAAATATTGGAGTACTTACAGTATTAGCTGTATACTTTCTAATATTGGTTGGAGGAATCGTGCGGAGCACGGGCTCAGGAATGGGATGTCCGGACTGGCCCAAGTGTTTTGGCAGTTGGATTCCTCCAACTGATGTTAGCCAATTACCAGATGATTATCTGGAAGTCTACAAGGAACAACGTGTAGAGAAGAACAAGAGACTAGCAGGGGTTCTTGATAACATAGGTTTTGACAAAGCGGCAGGAGAACTGAGAGATCATCCACTTCAACACATTGAAACAGATTTCAATGTGACAAAAACTTGGATAGAATACATCAATCGTTTGGTAGGGGCTGTGATTGGGATATTAATTTTCCTGACAGTACTGTATGCTATACCTTACCTTAAAACGGATAAGACTGTATTCTTCCTCTCATTCTTAAGTTTTGTACTAGTTGGTGTCCAGGGGTGGTTAGGTTCGATAGTCGTATCTACCAACTTGCTACCAGTAACTATTACAATCCATATGGCGCTAGCGCTTGTGCTTGTAGCCTTACTGCAGTATGCGGTAATTCGTTCGCAATCTGCTTTTATCGTACCTCGATTTGATGCTTCAAAACAAATGTTCTTTGTTATCGGACTGGTAGCTGCTGCTACTTTTGTTCAGATACTAATTGGAACGCAAGTGCGTGAAGAAGTGGATATTGTTGCCTCCGAAATGAATGGTAGTAACAGAGATCTTTGGGTAGACCAACTTGGGTCAAGTTTTTATATTCACCGATCTTTTTCTATCCTGTTACTGGTACTTCATCTCTATATGGCTTATTTAATCTATAAGCTAAGAGATCGCCAGTTGAGTATGATGACGAACTGGATGCTAGTGTTGCTGGTTGCTGAAATAGCTTTTGGGGTAATTATGGCTTATTTTGCCATACCCGCTTTCCTGCAACCGTTGCACTTGACAATAGCTACCTTACTATTCGGCGTTCAGTTTTTGATATTAATTTTTTATTACTACGCCTCAAAAAAGGCGGTTGAAAAACCGGTAGTGGTTCTTAGCTAATGATTACAGATAGATCAGAATCGGTACTGTCTCTAGCCAATATGGCACAAAAGGCATCAGCATATTTTAAGCTCCTGAAGTTTAGATTAAGTTTTACAGTAGCTTTCTCAAGTGCTATAGGCTATATACTAGGACATCCGGGTGGAAGTTGGTTACAGATAGCATTAGTCATGCTGGGTGGGTTGATGGTCACTGGCGCTGCCAACATTGTGAACCAGATACTGGAAAAAGACCTGGACAAGTTAATGAAGCGCACTGCTAACAGGCCGCTTCCAACCAACATACTGAGTGTAACTGAAGCAGCTATCTTTGGCGCGCTGATAGGAGTTGGCGGTTTGTTTGTTTTGGCTAGCTTTTTTAACACATTGACAGCAGCTATAGCCTTGTTGTCACTCGTTCTTTATGGTTTTATATATACGCCGCTTAAGCGTATCAGCCCTATCAACGTTTTTGTTGGTGCTATACCTGGGGCTTTACCGCCATTGATCGGCTGGGTAGCCGCAACAGGTGTAGTGAGTGTAGAGGCCTGGATTCTTTTCGGCATACAGTTTATATGGCAGTTTCCACATTTCTGGGCAATTGCCTGGGTACTGGATGAAGATTATAAGAAAGCAGGTTTTAAAATGCTTCCAATGGAAGGGGGGAAGAACCTGAAAACTGCTTTTCAGATCATGATCTATACCCTTGTGCTGATTCCACTGAGCTTACTACCTCTGCAGTTTGGGATGACCGGTTCCACGTCAGCGCTGATCGCTGTTATTTGTGGGGTATTGTTTCTGGCTCAGACGTTTCATCTTATGCGCACTTGTACAAACAAGGCGGCGATGAACATTATGTTTGGGTCCTTTTTGTATTTGCCTATTGTGCAGATAGCTTTCGTTTTAGATAAATTATAGGATATGGATATGGTTGCCAAATCATTGGGAGAGGAGAACAACACAGGAGGAGTACATCCATTAAAATTTACGCTGTGGTTGCTTATTATTAGTATAATTATGATGTTTGCAGCCTTTACGAGCGCTTATCTGGTGCGTCGTGCAGAAGGCAACTGGCTCGAATATGACCTGCCAAACATCATGCTGATTAACACGGTAATTATTGCTTTAAGCAGTATTACGATGCAGCTTGCCCATAATGCCGCAGCTCAGGATAATATAGCAAAACTGCGCCTGATGCTGTATCTGACTTTCGGATTAGGAGTCGCTTTTCTGATCGGACAGTGGAATGGATGGGCTGAATTGGTTAATAACAATGTGTTCTTTGGGGGAGAGTCTAGTAACCCTTCCGGTTCATTTATGTATGTATTAACAGGTGTGCATGGTTTTCACCTGATCACTGGTCTCATTTATGTGGCAGTGGTAATTATATCAAGTCTACGTTACAAAGTTCACTCGAAGAGCATGCTGCGTATTCAGCTATGCACCATTTATTGGCACTTCCTGGGTGGCCTTTGGCTATACTTGTATCTATTTTTGAGATTAAATCACTAAACACGTTTTTTTCAATACTAAACTATGTCTACATCAACTACGCTGGAAGCACCTAAAACAGGTACATGGGATGGTGGTAATGAACCACTAAAAGCGAGCTATGGGAAACTCATGATGTGGTTTTTCCTACTTTCTGACGCCTTTACTTTTGGTGCACTCCTGATTGTTTATGGCCTGTCTCGTCACAGTCATCTTCCTTATACTGGAAGTCCGGATGACTTTACATTCTCAACTGAATGGTGGCCAATTCCGGAGAAAGTTTTTAACGCTTTCCCTGGATTCCATGGAGTAGATCTTCCATTGGCGTTTGTGGCCTGATGACCATGATTCTTATTTTGAGCTCTGTTACCATGGTATTGGCAGTAGAAGCTGGGCATCGTATGGATAAGAATGATGTACAGAAATGGTTAATGTGGACTATTCTGTTCGGTAGCATTTTCCTTGGTTGCCAGGCTTGGGAGTGGGCTCACTTCATCTCTGGTACTGACGAGGGTATGCTGTTGGCTGATGGTACACGCATCTTTGGTGCCAACCTGACCATGAACCAATATGGTCCGCCTTTGTTCGCCGACCTGTTCTTCTTCATCACTGGTTTCCACGGTACACACGTATTCTCTGGTGTTGTACTGTTGATCATGGTGTTCATCAACACTGTGAATGGTGTGTACCACAAACGTGGCCACTACGAAATGGTAGAGAAAGTTGGTCTTTACTGGCACTTTGTTGACTTGGTTTGGGTGTTCGTATTTACCTTCTTCTACCTGATCTAATTTATAAATCATAAACTATCACAGCTGCAGTTCCCGCCTGGTGCGGGGCTGCCTCTCTAAAACATAAAGTATACTATGGCAGCTCATTCGGATCACTCCAACGATCTTCACCAGACAGGTGAGATACCTAAAGCGCAGACAAAAGTTATTTGGAAAACATTCTTTATCCTGGTAGCCCTAACTGCAGTAGAGTTCCTTTTCGCCTTTACAATGGACGCAGGCACACTTCGTAATGCGATCTTTATAATTTTGACCATCTTTAAGGCGTTCTACATTGTAGCGGAGTTCATGCACTTAAAGCATGAGTCCAAAGCCTTGATCTGGTCTATCCTTATACCGATGGCACTTGTTATCTGGCTAATGGTAGCTTTGATTTCAGAAGGTAGCTATTACTTCGATTCAATTAGAAATTACTTCAATTAAGTACACATATTATGAGTAACTCAAAGGCACTAATATTAGGTATCCTACTATTAGTGCCTCTTCTTATTTTTATATTTATCGGAAGCTTTGGTGAACACCACTACACGCTCCCTAAATATTTTCCTCAGGTTACTGCTACAGGTGAGGTACAGCGTGATGCCAAAGGGGATACACTCTTCAATCAAGTGCCTGCTTTCCAACTCACTTCACAGCAAGGCCAGGCAATCTCTCAAAAAGACCTGGATGGTCATATCTACGTAGCTGACTTCTTTTTCGCGACATGTCCCGACATTTGCAAGGCGATGTCTTCGCAAATGGTGCGTGTGCAGGAAGCTTTTCAGGATGAGGAACAAGTAAAACTGGTGTCCTTTACTGTTAATCCTGAATATGACACACCAGAGGTTTTGCGCGAATACGGTGAACGGTACGGTGCTGACCCTGGTAAGTGGTATTTTTTAACAGGAGACCGTGACAAAATCTATACCTTAGCTCAGAAAGGTTTCTATTTGCCTGTTATGAAGGTAGAAGGCCAGCAGGATTTTATTCACAGCGAGAAGTTTATGCTGGTGGATAAAGACAGGTATGTGCGGGGGATATATGATGGCACTGATAAGGAGGATGTGGATCGCCTGATAATAGAAATTAAAGTTCTTTTAGATGAATACAGCAAATCAAAATAGTCCAGCTGCTGGTAATGACAAGAAGTTTTTAATACTGATTGCCATTCTATCGATTGCTATACCTGTAGTGGTGGCTATGCTTTTCTTTATGCCGAAGGAAGGCTCAAGTAGTGTTGATGTGTCTTTTCTGCCAACGCTGCATGCGATATTGAATTCTTTAACAGCCTTTGCTCTGGTTATAGGCTACTACAACATTCGTAAAGGGAATATCAGAGTGCACCGTAATGCCATGGCAACCGCGTTTGGCTTGTCAGCAATATTCCTGGTATCATACGTTACTTACCATTTCCTGGGGGAGCGTACGATATATGGTGGAGACGGCTTTCTAAAGTTATTTTACTACTTTATCCTGCTGACACATATTGTTCTGGCCGTGGTGATTGTACCGTTGGTACTGCTTTCCATGTATTTTGCATTGTCAGAGCAGTTTATTCGCCATCGTCGTATATCAAAATGGACATTTCCAATCTGGCTTTATGTAGCCATAACGGGTGTACTCGTTTATATTTTGATTTCTCCGTACTATAGTTAGAACCAGGAACATTTAACACTTGTTTTATGATCATGAAGCGCCAATTATCTAAGATATTTATCCTCGGCCTGATGATGCTTACGCTAAGTCTGGTATCTACGGAGGCCTATAGCCAATGTGCCATGTGCCGTGCGACAGTAGAATCAAATGTTGGTACCGGTAGTACTGATTCAGACTCTCAGGTAGGAGCAGGGTTGAATACTGGAATTCTATACCTGATGCTAATACCCTATGTACTGGTAGGTACAGTAGGATTTCTCTGGTACAAAAGCAGTCAAAAAAAGAAAGCCGCTAGAACCGCATAAGCACTGAATATCAAATTAGCATACTTTGCTAATCTTTCTTCGCGGCTGCGGCTATTTTCAATTCATATCATAAACCACATGCAGGCAGCAGGTCTTGCATGTGGTTTTATTTTATCATCAAATTTTTTGGTGTGAAATTTGATCCGGTTTTGGTCTGGATTACACACTTCTTCCGGAATTAAACTTGCTTTGAGGCTGTTAGTTACATTTTAGCTGCCTAAAGGTCATGCTCTTATAACACGAAATGCTTAAATTCGTGGGTAATTCATGCTGCTTTGAACCGTAATTTTGCGCCAATACTCTTATTTGCTCTTGCTGTGCTGTGCTTTATGGCGACAGCTTTTTTGCATTATAAGGTACCGGCTTCCTGGCTCCAAGCCGATAGAGAGCAGGCTCAGCAACGTATAACACAGCGGGTTCAGGCCCTTTTAATGGATGCTCACCAAGAGTCTGTGCAGCTTGGTGAACAGCTGCAAACAGGCCGAATAAGCTTCTCAAAACTTCTATCCAAGACACACTACCCTACTTTTGTCTACAAGAATGGTCGTTTGCTGTTCTGGTCTGACCATACTGTTATACCAGACCTTGACATGCCCCCAACAGTTCGCCATACATCCACTATTCGTAATAGTTATGGCACCTTTGTGGTTATGCCCCACCGGGTTGATGATTATGACATCTTCACTTACATTCCGCTTCAGATAGACTATGGTATAACAAATGATTACTTGTCGTCGGGCTTGCAGAAAAGTATTTTTGGGAAAGCAGACGTTCGGCTTGTGCTTGATAACCCGGGGCAGTTGCCACAGGTAAAGACCAGTGAAGGTGAATTCCTGTTTGCACTCGATCATGGGTCTGATCGGATCGATTCTGGATTTGATGACCTTCAACTTATTCTGCTCACCTTAGGGGCTGTTCTTTTTGTTTGGTTCAGCATTTCGTTAAGTAAAATCTTCCTGGAACGTCAGCGCTATACCCAAGGTATAGTGCTTTTACTAATCCTGCTGGTTGGATTCAGGCTAGCGCTCCTGTTGCTCAATCTGCCTTTTCTGATAGTAGAAACCGAACTATTTGATCCGCGCCTTTATGCTGCGTCATTTTGGTCCCCTTCGGTAGGTGATCTGGCACTGAATGTACTACTACTTGTTACGGTCGCCTGGACTGCTTATTACTTGTTTCACAAAAATGAAGTATTAAACACCGTTAAAGCGTATTCGGCTGACAAGAGCAAAGTAATACTTGGAGCTTCTATGGCGGGGTTTTTTGTGTTGCTAGCTATTTTATTCCGCTTTTACTATGGCATATACCACAACTCTCCGCTAGCACTCGACATTAACCAATCTCTAGCGCTGGAACGGTATAAATTGGTAATGTACAGCCTGATGTTCCTGCACACGGTGGCACTGAGCCTGTTTGGCTATATGTTGGCTTCTGTAGCCAATGTGCTGTTGCGCAAGTCAAATGGTTGGTGGTCCTATAAGATTCTGCTGGGAGTTACCGCTATACTTACCTTGCTGGCTCTGGTATTGGATATGCGCTGGCTGCCCGTGCTCCTGATAGGCTTCGTTTTCTGGATTGTGATTCTGTTGGCGGCACAGCACCGGCAGGCAATCAGTTTACCATACCGCACCTACCTGTTTTTCTTTCTCATCATCGCAGTAAGTAGTTTGACAGGTGCAGCATCGCTTTACACACACTTCCAGAGCGAGTTGCTAGCCTACAAGCAGAAGTTCGCTTTTGACCTGATGCAGGGCAATGATGTGCTGGCTGAGTATCTGCTGGAAGAAGACGTAGCGGTGCGGGTATCTGAAGACGCTCTCATACAATCCAAGATGAAGGGGCCTTATGTTGATGCCTACTTCATTAAGCGCAAGATATCCCGCCAGTTTCTTCCGGACTATTTCGATAAGTATGAAGCGAATATCCTATTATTTGATAGTCAGGGGCGCACACTCGAAAGTGCTGATACCACAGCTGCTACATTGGAGGAGCTAAGGCAAAAATATGCTGTACCACAGAACAGAACCGAGTATGATAATCTATACCTGGTTAATGATCCTGCCCGTCCGCATACCCGCTTTTACCTAAAGTTGATTGAAGTGCCCCTGGGTACACAGCTGTACGGAACGATTGTGCTGCAATTGAGCCTCAAAGAGCTTCTTCCAAATAGCCTGGTGCCTGAGCTGTTAGCAGGGCAACAGCACCAGCAGCCTTTCAGAGCCGATATCCTGAGTTATGGAATTTATGAAAAGGGCAGGCTGACATACAGCGAAGGTGAATTTGATTATGCCACCAACTTCGATAGGAGCGAATTGGAACGAAGTGAGCTGTACCGGCAGGGAGCAACTGAGGAGGGCTTTCACCACTTAGGTGTTAAAACCGATTACGGCCCGACCGTGATTATCACGACAAGTAAGTATGGAGCCCGTGAAGTACTCTCCAATTTTTCTTTTCTGTTCCTGTACTTTACCGGCTGCCTCATTGTGTTGGCGGTGCTTTACATACTCCTGAACCGGGAGCGACTGCGTGATTTTCAGCCTAACTTCAGTACCAAGATTCAGCTTTTCCTGAACTTCGGTATCCTGCTGCCCCTCATGCTGGTGAGTATCGTAACGGCTAGCCTGGTGACAGGCTCTTACAAGAAAGACCTGCTTTCGTCTTACGAGAAAAAAGGCGAGGCTATACAGGACCATCTTAGCAGACCGACTACGCTGGAAGTGCTGCCCGACCGCAATCGCTTGCTGCGCCGTGTAGCCTCTATTGCAGCTTTGTCAGAGGCTGATGTGAGTCTTTATGATCGTAACGGACGCCTGTTGGTAACAAGTCAGCCGCTAATTTTTGAGTCAGGGCTGCTATCCAAACTAGTCAACCCACATGCTTTTGCGGCTATATCGGAGCGACAGGCTTTGCGTGTTCTCCTCGATGAGCAGGCTGGTAACCTAAGCTTCAATGCGCTATACCTGCCGCTCCGTCCTGACAATGATCCGGAGAAGTTGATTGGCTTTATAGGTATTCCTTTCTTTGACTCAGAGCGACAGCTGGACCTGAAGCTGATCGAGCTGATTACGACAACGATGAACATTTTCACTGTCATGTTCATCGTGTTTATCATCCTGACCTTCTTTGCTTCCAGAGCCCTGACGGTGCCGCTTCGTATGCTGGCCGAGAAGTTGAAACATACCTCCCTGACCGGCAAAAACGAAATGCTGGCCTATGAAGGGGCTGATGAGATCGGGATGCTGGTGAATGAGTACAACCGCATGCTGCTGACACTGGAGCAGAACAAAGTAGAACTGGCGATGCGCGAGAAAGAAGCGGCCTGGCGGGAAATGGCCCGGCAAGTGGCGCACGAGATCAAAAATCCGCTCACACCGATGAAGCTTTCGCTGCAGTACCTCCAGAAGGCCATTGCAGAGAAGAACCCGAACACGGAGCAGATGATCAATAAGATCTCGCATACCCTGATCACGCAGATCAACATTCTCAGCGATATCGCCACTTCGTTTTCTAACTTCACTTCCATGCCCGAGCCGAAAGCTGAGTTGATGGACCTGGGGGCTGCCCTGCACAAAGCCGCCGACCTGCACACGAATCCGGCATCTGTGAGAACAAAGCTGCGTACGCCTGAAGAGCCGGTGATGGTGATGGCCGACGAGGCACTGATGGTACGTACATTCAACAATTTGCTGCTGAACGCTATACAAGCAGTGCCAGCCGACCGGAAGCCTGTGATCAAAATAGACCTGAAGGTGGATGGGAATAACATGGCGCTGGTGTCTATAGCTGATAACGGCAGCGGTATACCTGCCGAGATTCGGCACAAAGTATTTATACCTAACTTCAGTACTAAGTACACGGGCTCAGGTATAGGCCTGGCTGTTGCCAAAAAAGGAATTGAAAACGCAGGTGGTCGCATTTGGTTTGTGACAGAAGAGGGAGAGGGGACGACGTTTTACATTTCTTTACCGCTGGCCACCGCATGATTCGAAGCTTGATCACCGGCATCCTGCTGTTGCTGTTGAACCTGCCTGCGCTGGCCCAGGCTCCTGTGAACAACCGGCACTGCAAGTGGCTATACCTCACCGATTATCCCCAACAACTCGATACCCTGACAATTGATGTTAGCTCCATTACGTTCGTAGGCCCCCGAAAAGACCAGTTCAAATTTGACTATAACTACTATACCCACGAGTTTAAACTGACCGAGTTTCCGGCGCCTGTTTACCAGATCATGGATACGCTTGGAACGGTGGTGCCTATACCTGACTCGGTGTTGGTATGCTATAGAACCTTGCCACTGAGTCTAGCCAAGCCTGCTTATCGCCGCGACATCATGAAGCTGGACCGGAGTCCGTCGCCACGGGAATTCTACAAAGAGGACTTTGCCCAACGGGAAGAAATCTTCAAGACGCCCGGCCTGAACAAAACAGGCAGTATTTCACGAGGGATCTCTTTTGGTAACACACAGAACGTATTTGTCAATTCTGCGCTGAACCTGCAACTTGATGGTAAGCTGACTGATGACATCAGCATCACAGCCGCTATTACGGATCAGAATATTCCGTTTCAGCCGGAGGGGAATACGCAGCAGTTGAATGAGTTTGACCGAGTGTATATCACGCTCAAGCATAAGCAATGGCAGCTGTCAGCAGGGGATGTGGTGCTCCGTAGTAAGCCGTCTTACTTCATGCAGTTTTACAAAAACGTGCAGGGCGGTGCATTCGAGACTACTTTTGGCAAATCACCGGATAAACTGGGTACTACCACTGTAGCCGCCTCTGTGTCGAAAGGCAAGTTTGCTTCACAGGCTGTGGAGGCATTGGAAGGCGTGCAGGGGCCCTACAGGTTGCGCGGTCCCAATAACGAGCGTTTCATCATTGTACTGGCTAACTCGGAGCGTGTATTTCTGGACGGCCGCCTGCTGACCCGTGGTTTCGACTTCGATTATGTGATCGACTACAACCAGGCTGAGATTACCTTCACAACACGCCACGTCATTACCAAAAACTCCCGTATACGGGTAGACTTTGAGTATTCTGACCTCAATTATAGCCGCAGCATCTACCACGCCAGTCACTACCAGCAACTGGGCAAAGTGCAGGTATACGCCAACTACTACAACGAATCCGATAACCCAAACAACCTGCTGCACCTCGATCTGCAGGATGACGAGAAACGCCTGCTCGCAGGTATAGGCGATAGCCTGAATATGGCCGTTACTTCAGGTGCGACACAGGTGCCTTTTGATCCGGCACAGGTGCTCTACGCTCAGCGAGATACATTGATAGACGGTATACCTGAGCAAGTATATGTGTTCTCCAGCAATCCGGATTCGGCAATATACAATGTGCGGTTTTCGGAAGTGGGGGCGAACCGAGGCAATTACGTGGCAGCTAACAATGCAGTGAATGGCAGGGTATACCGATGGGTAGCACCGGTCAATGGTGTGCCGCAGGGCAACTATGCACCTGTGCGTATTCTACCCACGCCTCGTAAGAAACAGCTGATCACACTGGGTGGTAACTACGAACTGGAGAAAGGCGTGAACTTCTTCCTGGAAGGTGCCGCTTCGCAGAATGACCTCAACCGCTTCTCCCGTCTCGATGCCATGGATGATAATGGGGCGGCCATGCGGGTGGGTTATGCGATACAGGATCGACAGCTTTCTTTCCTGGGCAAATACCGTCTCAACAGTACGCTCAACTACGAGTACACCGATGTGAATTTTGAACCCATCGACCGCTACCGCCCCATTGAATTCGACCGCGACTGGAGTCTGGACAATCCGAATCAGAAAGCCGAAGACCATATCTTTAACTTCTCAGTAGGAGCAGTGCAGGACCCGCAGAACTTGGTGAACTACCGCATCAGCCGTCGCTACCGTCACCAGCAGGTAGACGGTACGCAGCACCAACTGGACCTGAACCGTGAGTTTGGCAAGCTGGAGCTGCGTAATAGTTTCTTTATGCTGCACAGCGACCAAGCCACCCGGGAATCAGAGTGGTATAGGGGCGATGTAGGGGCCAGGTATAGGCTCGGTAAAGTTGAGCCTGGCTATATGTACCGCTTCGATAAGAACAAACTTACCGCTATCGGCAGCGACTCTGTAACGGGCTCCGCCATGTACTTTGATGAGCATGTGCTTTTTGTGGAGAGTCCTGATACCGCCAAAACCCGCTTCCGGGTAGATTATAGCTACCGCACCGACCTCCGCCCAACGGCAATAGGGGAGATGGGAGCGCCTGAAGTAGGGCAGACCTACAATGCCATGCTCCAACGCAGGTATGGTCGCGACAGTGATATTGCCCTGCAGGCTACTTACCGTAACCTGAAGCTTGAACAAGGGCAGGATGAGGAAACCGTTCAGTCGCGCATAGACTGGAACACCTCTTTTCTGGATGGCAGCTTCCGTTCTGAAATGAGTTACTCGGTGGGTACAGGCCGTGAACTGAAGCGTATCTTCGTGTTCCGGGAAACCATGCCGGGGCAGGGCACACACTACCTTCGTGAAGGCGGCAACCCCAACGACCTCAACGATTACCTGGAAGCACAGACAGTGGACCAGCGCCGTTTCATCAAAGTCTTCCTGCCGACGGATGAGTATATAAACGCCTATACCAACCGTTTCACTTATCGCCTGAACAGCAACGTACCACGCAGTTGGCGCAGCGCCGAAGGCTTCAAAGGGTTTATGGCTAAGTTCTCAGCCCTCAGCTTTGTAAGCATCGACAAGAAGACGACAGATGATGAGGTGATGAACCGTTTTAATCCGTTCAGCGAAGATTTCGAAGATGAGTTCCTGATCTCATTGGTGAAGTCGCTTCGCAATACGCTCTATTTCAATCGGAGCAACCCAAAGTACGGCTTGGAATACACGGTGCAGCAGAATCAGCAGAAATCGCTGCTGGCAAACGGTACCGAAACCCGTAGTGTGGGTAATCACCAATTGATTGCCCGTCTGAACCTGAATGAAGTGCTGAGCTCCAAGATCAGCCTGGCTCAGAACGTGCGTGACAACCGCTCTAACTTTCTTAACTCGAAAAACTTCAGTATCGTGTCGCAGGAGCTTACGCCGGAGCTGGCTTACCAACCTAACGCGAAGCTACGCTTCACAGGCACTATCAACTGGCTCTACGTGAAGATAAGCTCTCACCAGCCGATGCAGAGCAGCAGGCCACTTTCCATGAACTGGGCTTGGAAACAAAGTTGAGTCAGGTGAGCAAGCGTACCGTTTCAGGACTTGTTCGTTGGGTGAACATTGAGTTTGATGGCGATATGAATTCCTATGTGGGATACGAAATACTCAACGCGCTGCGTCCCGGCAATAACCTGACCTGGTCTTTCAACGTGCAGCAGCGCCTGAGTAATGGGCTCAACATTTCGCTTAACTACGATGGGCGTAAGGCCAACAGTGTGGGTGCTGTGCATACCGGTCGTACACAGGTATCGGTATTGTTTTAATTCACCCGCTTGCTTTTCAGTAGTTTTGCATTGATCATGTCCAGCAAAGCTGTCCTGTAACTTGATCCCATCGGCACCACATTGCCAGTACTCAGCACGATCTGGTTGCCTTCTACAGTCTTGACTTTGGGCAGGTGCACAATGAAGGATTTGTGTACCCGGGCAAAATCGGTAGCGGGCAGGTGCTCCTCTACTTCTTTCATGCTCAGGTAGGTAGTCAGCTTTTCAGTGGCAGTCTGGATACGCACGTAGTTTTGCATCGCTTCTACATAGCTTATCTCCTCGAAGTTCACCCGCACAAACTTGCCCTTTACATCCGTTTTGATAAAAAAATAACCATCATTCTGCTCTACAGCAGGTATAGCTTGCCTTGGCTGCAGACTCTCCTTTACTTTGGTTACACCCTTCAGGAAACACTCGTAGGAGATGGGCTTCAGTAGAAAATCAACAGCATTCTTCTCGAAAGCCTGGTAGGCATAGTCCGGGTAGGCAGTTGTGAAGACCACGGTAGTGCGGCTGTTGATGAGCCCGGCCAGGTCGACGCCCGAAAGCTGTGGCATGTCTACATCCAGAAATGTGATATCAGCCGTCAGCTGCCCTGAAGCAATTGCATCGAGGGCTTGCAATGGGTTTTCTTCGGCCCCGATCAGTAGCAGGCCAGGTGTGTTCTGTATATACCTGGACAGTACCTCTAGCGCATGGCGCTCATCATCTACTACATAGCATGTGATCATGTTAGCTTTATTTTAAGGTGCACGGCGTGTCGTTGCTCGTCTTCGTCTATGGTGAGGGTATAGTCCTGTTCATCGTAAAATTCACTGAGGCGGGTTTTAGCATTCTGTATACCGATGCCATACCCGCGACCACCATGGTGCTTGCGCTTTTTGTTGGAGGTACTGAAGTGAAGCGTGTCCTGTTGATTCGCGATTGAAATGCAGGCAGTTTGTGTCGGGTCGGTGAGGTCACCATGCTTAAAGGTATTTTCCACAAAAGTGAGTAGGAGCAGCGGTGGAATTTTGCCCTGTAGCCTGCCGCTGCACTTCATTTGTAAATGGAGTGGATAGCTAAAGCGAAGCTGTTAAGGGCTATGTACTTTTCGATGTGCTCCACTTCATGTTGCAGGTCGGTTTTTCCGTCATCGTGTACCCGCTGCAAGGCATAATGCATTACTTCTGACAGCAGCAATACACCTTCTGAAGCCTTTGGTGAAACATCCTGTACTGAGTTGTAGATAAAGTTAAGCGTGTTGAAGAGCAGGTGCGGACTGATCTGGGCCTGTAGCAGGGCATTCTGAGAGCGTACCAACCCTTTTTCGAGCTCGGCTTTTTCACGCTCAGCCTGCAAGCGCTCCAATTCCATCTGATTGATGTGTTTCTGGTTCTTGATGGTCTGGCGTAAAAACCAGTAAGCTGTGCTGAAACTCAGGAAATAAAAGCAACGCCATGTAGCACGAAGATACCATATCTTGTCAGGATTAAATTGCCTGGGAGTATCTCGAAATGGATTGACCAGCTTTTCTATGCCAAATTGCATGAGGAGATAGGCACCTATAATGGCAGGGACTAAAGCCAGCAGTAGCAGTAACTTGTTATACTTAAGCGTATTGTGCAATACAACGTGTGCAAAAAAGTAAAAGAGGCCAATATTGAGAGTATACCAAATCATCCACTCCCACAGAGCAGTAATGTTAGGGTTAATGAGGGTGACAAGCGATACTTCATAGAAAATGAAGACAGCCCAGCCCAGAACATGGTATAAAAAGTGGCGGTATTTTACGCTTTTAAGCATCCCTAAAACAACGCATTACTTTGTTAACACGCAACACCATTCATCTACAGCAAAAGTCTGTTCGTGTAATATTCTTTCCTCTTTATATAGTTATTTCTATCTTTAGTATAGGTTGGTTGATAAAGAATAGTGTAGGCTTGCCAGGTATAACCTGTGAGCCTACCTATACTTCCTCTGATCTTCAGCAATTACTATCACGAAGTATACCCTCTACTACCAATGAAACAGCTTATACCCAATAAGTACCTTTTGCCTTTACTCTGCCTGTCCTTACTGTTCTCTTACTGTAAAAAAGAGCTCGATGAAATTGAGATAGATCCCGTTGTTGCCTGGGAAGCACACAATAAGTTCTTGTACAACCAGCGGTTTATTGTAAACCTGTATGCTGCTGAGGCTGAAGACAGACTGCAGGTTTTAGGAATGTACTTATTCTCTAAGATATCCCATGCCAGGAAAGGGGCAAAGGTGAGTAACTATGTGCACCCTTTCAGAGACCTGTCACACTACAATTACCCTATGAACTCCAATATATTTACAGGAGCTGAAGATGGCAGTTTGTATTTCAGATCAGTGAGCGATCCGGTGACTAGCGGAGCAAACCTTAGAATATATGCAAAGGAAATTGACCCTAGTTTTCTTGAGTTTGAACTAGTAATGTCTAACGCACTGGAAAGCATGGCTATCTCAGAGAACAATGTTGCTCTGGTGCCATACAGGTATGCGAATGAGAAAACCGGAAGATCTGGGCTGCGGTATTTTCTGGTAAAACTAGGGGTCGACAAATCCAATCAGAGTTTTAGTAAGATCGTGTTGGAAGAGGTTAAAATACTTACACCCGCGCAAGAAGGTGGCTTTGTCCGGTATATGCGTTCACACCAGAATAACTTTTATGTTGCCACCGACTGGGGATTCTATAAGATTTCGGAAGAAGGTGAAATTGATTTCCAGATGCCGGACCAGGTAGCTTATGCGACATTTGAGCACAAAGGCGAACTCTATACTTTGGCCAGGCACGGAAGACAACAGACACACGCCTTGTTCCGGGCTGTGTCCGGGCAATCCTGGTCTTTGGATGCACACGCAGGAAATGCAGCGGAGTGGTTCAACTATATTGCAATTAGCGATGATGTAATACTGGCCTTTCGCCATAGCCAGATATTTGAGGTGGAGGTAGGTATAGATAAGCTGCAGTTAAGAGAACTTGACAATACCGGGCTTGTAGGCCACACGATCACTTCTATCGCTAAAGTGAAGAACAAAGTATATATTGGCACCCAATCTGGCCTCTTCAGCAAAGCGACAGAACATTTGCTGACTTATAAGGAAGTGGAGAACTAACATTTATATCTTAAACCCAAGTGAATCGATAGAGCCCATGTAGACGGGGAGGGTTCTTAGATATTTAACTCCACGATCGCATTATTTTATCGGAGTCTCTGAAACAGATTATTAGTTATAGCAACAATACTTTTTACTTCTATGAAGCATCTTATAGCAAGCAGGTATTTGATGCCCTTGCTTTGTTTAACCTTATTGCTTTTTTCCTGCAAAAAAGATATTGAAGAGATCGAGGCAGATCCTGTGGTTGCCTGGAAGGTGCATGATCAGTTTCTGCATTACAATCGGTACATCGCTAACCTCTATAGTGCGACTGACAAACTTCAGGTACTGGGGATGGACTTCTTATCAACCATTTCGATGGAAGGGGGCCGTGAGAAAGTAATACATTACCCGCATTATTTCAAAAATGTGTCGCACCACAAGCACCCAATAAGCTCCAGAATTTTTGGCGGTACAGATGGAAATTACCTGCATCTCAGAAGCGTAAATAATCCTTTGCATAGCGGGACATACCTTGCCTTAGATGTAGCCAAACTTGATCCGCAGTTTAGGGGGTTTAGTCTGGCGGCGATGAAGTTGAACGAAAGCTTTGCCATTTCAGAGAATCATGTAGCATTGGTTCCTTATACCTACCTCAATGAAGATACTGGAAGACACGGCCTGCGGTATCTTTTAGTGAAATTAGCAGTTGAGACGAATCATTTCGGTGATGACAGAATTGTGCTTGAAGAGATGCTCGTTCTGACGCCAGCCGAAGTAGGAGGAAAAGTGCTGCATATGCGATCGCACGGCAACAACTTTTATGTGGGAACGGATTGGGGCTTCTATAAAATCACAGAAGACGGTGAGATTAATTATCAAATGCCAAAAGAAGTAGGGGTCACCTCTTTTGAGCATAAGGGCAATATCTATAGCATAGTTAGTAATTGGGAAAAGCAAACAGTTAGTTTAATGCGATCTATATCTGACCAGACTTGGTCATTGGATGCGCAGCTAACTGATGCACCGGGCAGGCTTTCATACTATGCCATCAGCGATGACATCTTGTTAGCCAGTTACTACAGCCAGATTTTCACAATTGAGTTAGGAATAGACAAACTGCTTATAAGAGAGCTAGATAATACCGGTCTGGAAGGCCACTTTATCACATCTATCGCTAAAGTAGGTAGCAAGGTATACATCGGCACACAGTCTGGTTTGTTCAGTAAAGAAGCAGAACATTTGCTGACTTATAAAGAGGAAGAGAAGAAATAACAGCTAGAATCAGGCTAAAAGCAAGGCCCCGCCTATGAAACCATAAGCGGGGCCTTGCTATACCTGTTAGGTCGTAAATTACTCAGTAAGTAGTATTAATAATTACCTTCCTCCACCAGGTAGTTCTGCACATAATCCTTCACACCTTCTTCTAAGGTATGGAACGCACGATCATAGCCGATAGAGCGGAGCTTGCTCATATTAGCTTCTGTGAAATACTGGTAGTTGTCGCGCAAGTTCTCCGGCGTGTCCATAAAATCGATGTTAGGCTCTACACCCATGGCATCGAATGTGTTGAGGGCCAGCGCCATAAAAGTGCGGGCCTTACCAGATCCCAGGTTATAGATGCCGGAATTTTTGCGATGCTGCATCAGGAACATGCATACCTCCACTACATCTTTCACATACACAAAGTCGCGCATCTGCTCACCATCGGCAAAATCCGGGTGGTGGGAGCGGAAAAGCTTCATGCTGCCTTTTTCCTTGATCTGGTTATAGGCATGAAAAATAACGGATGCCATCTTTCCTTTGTGGTATTCATTCGGGCCATACACGTTGAAGAACTTCAGGCCTGCCCAGAAGAAAGGCTTTGCCGTTTGCTCGAGTGCCCACTTATCGAAGTCGTTTTTAGAATCGCCGTAAGGGTTAAGGGGCTTCAGTAGAGGTATAGTGGCTTCTTCATCGTCGTAGCCAAGCGTACCTGAGCCGTAGGTAGCCGCTGACGAAGCGTATACCAGCGGGATCTGGTATTCGCAACAGGCGTTCCATACCTGTTTGGAGTAGTTGAGGTTGAGTAGGTCGAACACATCTTTGTTGAACTCGGTGGTATCGGTGCGGGCACCCAGGTGAAGATAAACTCAACTTCTTCGTAGTTCTCGTCCAGCCATTCAAAGAAACCGTCGCGGTCTACGTACTCTTTTATCTTTTTCCCTTTCAGGTTTCCTTCTTTTTTGGCGACAGAAAAATTGTCCACCACCACGATATCATTAAAGTTAGCTGCATTGAGCCTGCTCACAAGGCAACTCGCAATAAAGCCGGCAGCACCAGTTACAACGATCATAATTCAGTTTTATAGGCTGTAAAGTAATATTGCGTTAAATTTACGAAAATAAACGGAGCCGAAGCGCACATCGTCTTGTCGCTCCTTCAATCAGAAACCGATCTATACCTTGCATCCATACCTGAACAAGTTTTTGGCAGTGTGCCTGCTGATCTTTTGCTTTGCCTGCAGCTCCGGAAAAGAAGAGCAGGCAGGGGAGGAGCTGGTGCTGCAGGACGACCTGGGGCGTGATATCAAATTGAAGCAGCAGCCTGAGCGGGTGATGGCTTTTGCCTCCTCCATGACTGAAATGCTGTTTGCCGTTTGCGACACAGCTTCTATTATCGGGCGCACACCCCAGTGCGACTACCCGGCAGAGGTATACAGCAAGCCTGTGGTAAACAATTACCCGGTTGATCTGGAGCAGGTGCTGGCTCTGAAACCCGACCTGATCTTTACAGTGGAAGGTATAACCCCGCTGGATGTGGCCGCCCGATTGGAAGAGTTAGGTATACCGGTGTATTATCAGAAATACCGAAGTGTGGAGGATATCCTGAAAGGTATAGAGGACATCGGCCGCATCATGGGCCGAGAGCAGCAGGCAAACCTTCTGGCAGATTCGCTGCGACAGCAGGTGCAGGAGATCGAGCGCAGGTATAGCGGACAGGCGCAGCAGCAGCGGGTGCTGACCATTACCTGGAGCGACCCGATCTACGTGTATGGGCAAAACACCATCCTGACAGATCAGCTGCGTATACTGGGAGCAAAAAATGCTGTGCAAGAAGTGTTTGACCAGCCTTACCCAGCACTCACCCGCGAGTATATTCTTAAACTGAACCCGGATGTGCTGTTGGGCGGAAGTATAGAGCGGCTGGAGCGGGAGTTTTTCAGCCTATACCCGGAGCTGCGCAAAATTGCCGCCTACCAGAACAAACGTATCTACCAGCCTACTGGCAACCTGATCGAGCGGCCAAGCCCACGGTAGTAGAGTCGATACGTGAACTTGAAAGCTTCCTATACCCATGAGAAGCGCCTTATACTTTGCTGGAGCTTTTCTATTGATCTTGGTAGCGTTGGTGCTCGGGCTGCAGGTCGGTACTTTCGAGGTGGACCTGGCTACAATCTGGCAGGCTGTTTTTCACTACGACCCGGATAATACCACCCATTTTGCCATCGCACACCTGCGCCTGCCCAGGCTGCTATTGGCCTTAGTCGTAGGTGCTTCGCTGGCTTTCTGCGGTTACCTGATGCAAGCCATGGTCAACAACGGGCTGGCTGATCCATACCTGTTGGGCACTGCCTCTGGCGCGTCGTTGGGTGCTGTGATTGTGTTCTTCGGTTTTATTGAAGTGTCTATCGGAGGTTTTTACATGCCGCCGGTGTTCGCACTTGTGGGAGCTTTTGTGGTAACGCTGGTGGTGGTGGTGCTCGGTTACCGGAAGCGGCAGCTTATACCTGCGCAACTGCTATTGGCAGGTATAGCCATCAGCTCGTTAGTGACAGCTATAGTAGGTCTACTCACTTTTCTGTCTGATTCAGAAGGAAAACTCAAGTCTGTGATATTCTGGTCAATGGGCAGTTTTGAGCGGGCAAGCTGGTCGCTGCTGCCATACCCGGCTACAGCTTTGTTAGTGGCGCTTTTGCTCTTTGCTTTCCTGCAGAAGCAGCTCAACATCCTATTGCTCGGTGCCGACCGGGCACAGGCTTTGGGGGTGAACGTGACGCAAACCCGTTGGGCGATTTTGTCTACTATTTCTATCGTAACAGGCTTCGCGGTAGCTACCTCCGGACCTATCGGCTTTGTGGGACTGATCATTCCGCACGTAACCCGCGGACTGATGGGGGCAACTGGCAGGAGCAACCTGCTTTTCTGTGCTTTTGTGGGTGGTTTGTTCATGCTGCTCTGCGATCTTTTGTCCCGTATTTTATATCCGCCAGCTGGCCTGCCAATTGGAATCATTACATCGTTCTTTGGTGTTCCTTTCTTCGTATATTTGCTGTCCCAAAAGAATTATAAGTTTAGCAGTTAAATGATTTACGTAAGCAGATTAGAGCATTTCAATGCAGCCCACAAGCTGCACAACCCGAACTGGTCGTTGGCGAAGAATAAGGAGGTTTTCGGGCCATGTGCGAATACCAATTGGCATGGGCACAATTATGAGCTGATCGTGACCGTAAAAGGAAAGCCGGATCCTGACACCGGCTTTGTGATTGACCTCAAAAAGCTGAGCACGCTTATCCGCAAGCACATCATCGAGAAGGTAGACCATAAGAACCTCAACCTGGATGTGGCTTTCATGGAAGACAAGCTGGCCAGCACAGAGAACCTGGTAGTAGAGTTCTGGAAAATTCTGGAACCTAAAATCGCCGAAATTTCCCAAGCCAGGCTACATAGCCTCAAATTATATGAAACTCCACGCAACTACGTGGAGTATTTTGGCGAATAAGCAATCATAGCCTTTTGGCTATACCTGTTCCGTTGCTTTCTTCGTTTCTGCCACATCAGGCAGCCCAAACGCATACACATTAGATGAAATATTACATTATAGCCGGCGAACGCTCAGGCGATCTGCACGCTTCTAACCTCATCAAACAGCTCCGGAAACAAGATCCCGAGGCTGACATAAGAGGGTGGGGAGGCGATATGATGCAGGAAGCCGGCATGCACCTGGTGAAGCATTACCAGGAAATGGCCTTTATGGGCTTTGCGGAGGCTGCCGCCAATTTTTTTAAGATATTGGGCTTCCTGCGCGAGTGCAAAGAGGATATCACAGCCTTTAAACCGGATGTGATCATCCTAGTGGATTATGCCGGCTTCAACATGCGGATCGCCAAGTTTGCAAAAGAGCACGGCCTCAAAGTTTTCTATTACATCTCTCCCAAGATCTGGGCCTGGAACCAGGGCCGGGTGCACAAGATCAAGCGCCTCGTAGACCGCATGTTCGTTATCATGCCCTTTGAGGAGGAGTTCTATGGCCGCTTTGATTACAAAGTAGACTACATCGGCAATCCGGTCGCAGACTCAGTGAACGATCACGTCGTGGCGCCTGATTTCAGAGTGCGAAACCATATCCAAAACAACAAGCCTATCATTGCATTGCTGCCGGGTTCTCGTAAGCAGGAGATTGAAAATATGCTGGAGGTCATGTTGAGTGTGCTTCCTTCGTTCCGCGATTATCAGTTTATCGTGGCTGGTGTATCGAACTTCTCGAAAGAGTATTACGAGCAGTACAACAAGGATCCGAATATCAAGATCGTATACGACCAGACCTACGACTTGCTAGCACATGCTAAAGCTGCCCTGGTAACCTCAGGTACAGCCACGCTCGAAACGGCCTTGTTTGATGTGCCGCAGGTCGTGTGTTACAAAACCAGCGCCATCTCTTATGCCATTGGCAAACGTGTAATCAAGGTTCCTTACATTTCGCTCGTTAACCTGATTGCCGATAAACCAATTGTAACGGAGCTGATTCAGGAAGACTTTACGGCCAAGAAGATCGTAGCCGAGCTTAAGAGTATCCTGTTTGACAAGTATGCCATGCAGAAGCAGAAAGAAGGCTATGCGCTTGTGAAGAAAAGAATAGGGGAGTACCGTACAGCTGAGCGGGCCGCAGAGCTGATGGTGGGATACATGAAGGAGAATGTATAAACTACAAATTCACACAAAGGTGTGCTATACCTAAAAAGGGAAGGCCTCAGCTGTATGCAGCTGAGGCCTTCCCTTTTATCTTGCTATACCTTAGGCAACACGTAGTTGCTTCAGAGGTGATTTATCAAACTTGTCGCGGGCATATTCGCCGGTGATCACCAGTTCTTTAGCACCTTCTTCAGACGGCAACTCAAACATGGCATCTGTCATAATGCCTTCGCAAATAGAACGCAAGCCTCGGGCGCCAAGCTTATACTCGGCAGCTTTTTCTACAATGTAATCCAGCGCATCGTCATCAAAGCTAAGGCTGATGTTTTCCATCTCAAACAGACGCTTGTACTGCTTCACGATAGAGTTCTTCGGCTCCAGCAGGATCAGACGAAGCGTATCCTTATCTAGTGGGTTCAGGTGCGTCAGCACTGGCAGACGACCGATCAGCTCAGGTATAAGTCCGAAGTTCTTCAGATCCTGGGCAGTCAGGTAACGGAGGAAGTTCTCCTTCTCTTCTGATTCATCCTGCTTCGACTTAGAGAAGCCAATCGGACGCGTATTGAGGCGGTTCTTGATCAGGCGGTCTATACCTACAAAAGCACCACCGCAAATGAACAGAATGTTCTCGGTGTTCACCGTGATCATCTTCTGCTCCGGGTGCTTACGGCCACCCTGTGGCGGTACGTTCACTACCGTGCCTTCGAGCAGTTTCAGCAATGCCTGCTGCACACCTTCGCCACTCACGTCGCGGGTAATAGAAGGGTTATCGCTCTTGCGGGCAATTTTATCGATCTCGTCAATGTATACAATACCGCGCTCAGCTGCTTCTACGTTATAGTCGGCAGCCTGCAGCAGGCGTGTCAGGATGCTCTCTACGTCTTCACCTACATAGCCAGCCTCTGTCAGTACAGTTGCATCAGCTATACAGAAAGGCACCTGCAGAATACCAGCCATCATGCGGGCCAGGTAGGTCTTGCCTGTACCGGTTTCACCTACCATAATGATGTTAGACTTCTCGATCACGACATCATCGTCGTTGGTACGCTGCATCAAACGCTTGTAATGGTTGTACACCGCTACTGACATTACCTTCTTCGCCTCATCCTGGCCAACCACAAACTGATCAAGGTACTCCTTCATCTGTTTCGGCTTCATCAGGTTGAACTTAGGCGTGCGGCTGTTGGCGCGTATCTTATTCTCCTCGTTCAGGATTTGCTGTGCCTGCCCGATACAACGGTCGCAAATGTGCGCGTTGATACCGGATATCATCACAGATACGTCTTTTTTGTTCTTGCCACAAAATGAGCAGGTAATTTCAGCCATAAAAAAGTTTGTTCAGAAGATTTTTTTGGCCCTCGCGGGTGTAATTCAAAAGCAAAGGTACAAAATTGAAACCTTACTAAGGTAGTATTTTAATCTCTAAAATGTTGATATGGTTATAAAAAGTAACCATAAATTAAAAAATTGCTATTACTGTATCTTGATTTAAAGTCCTGTTTTACAGTTATTTAAAGACTTAAGCTGTCCACAAACCCATGTTGATAAATTTTTGAGCAGAGTTTGACCTGTAGGAACATGTATGATTACGGTACAATTCTTTCTTGCTAAATAAAACAGCAAAGCCCATGCCTGGGTACAGGATGGGCTTTGCTGTCAAATGTTGTTTTGAGGATACTTACTCTTTCTTGCGGTGCAATACCTCGTCAATCAGACCGTATTCTTTCGCTTCCTCTGCTTTCATCCAATAATCACGATCAGAGTTGTCGTATACCTCCTGGTATGACTTGCCGGAGTGCTCAGCCAGAATTTCGTATAGCTCCTTTTTCAGCTTCAGGATCTCACGCGCTGTGATCTCGATATCTGAAGCCTGGCCCTGCGCACCGCCCATTGGCTGGTGAATCATAATGCGGGAGTGCGGTAGGGCAGAGCGCTTGTTCTTGGCTCCACCTGCCAGCAGTACGGCACCCATCGAGGCAGCCAGGCCTGTACAGATCGTCGCTACATCAGGGTTTACATACTGCATGGTGTCATAGATGCCAAGGCCGGCGTATACGGACCCACCCGGGCTGTTGATATAAAGCAGGATATCCTTCTTCGCGTCAGCCGACTCGAGGAACAGCAATTGGGCTGTAATGATGTTGGCAATGAAGTCATCCACCTGTGTACCCAGGAAAATGATACGGTCCATGATCAGGCGCGAGAACACGTCGATCTCACGGAAGTTCGTGGGACGTTCCTCAATTACAGAACGCGTCATGCTCTCGATGGTATGCATCGCTCTGCCTTCTACATGGCTAATATATTGATCTACGCCCAGGCCGCTCATGCCCTGGCCCTTTACGGCAAATTTCCGGAACTCGTCTTTGTTAAACATCATCTTGTTTAGATTTACGGTTTGGTCAAAAATAAAAAAGTCCTTTAAATAATAAAGGACTTTTTAAGTTAAATATTATAAATCGTTCTTATTACGACAGGTTTTTGAAGTCCTCTGTAGAGATTGTCTTCTCTACAACAGTCATCGTCTCTTTTAGTTTAGCGAGCACCTTCTCGGCCAGCAGTTGCTCGTACTCATTAATGTAGTTACGGCCATTGTCCTGCTGCAGATACTGGTTAGCATAGTTATTCATGCTCTCTACCAGTTCCTCTGGAACTTCTGGCATATTGAACTGGGCCAACATCTTCTCTTTCGTGCTGTTCACCACCTCTTCGTTGGTTACTTTCAGCTCGTTCTCCTCTACCACCTTGTTCTTGATCATGGACCACTTCAGCTCCTTCAGATACTTATCGAAGTTCTCCTCGATCTGCTCTGTCGTCAGGCGACCTTCGTTAGTCACTTGCAGCCAACGCTTGAAGAACTCGTTTGGAAGTTCTACCTCTACGTTGTCAACCAAAGTATCAATAATATTGCGGTACAGCAGGTTGTCAGCTTCACGGTCGTAGTTCTCCTTGATCGTTTCGCGGATCTTAGCGTCGAACTCTTCTTCCGTCTTCACTTCGTCCTTACCGAACAATTTGTCAAACAGCTCCTGGTTCAATTCAGCAGCCTCCGTGCGGTTGATTTTCTCTACAGTGAATTCGAATTCACCGTTCAGGTCAGCTACCACATCTTTGCTCATGCCAGTTACATGGGCCAGCGCGCTGTTGTCGTCACCAAATGCCTTGCGGATATCGAAGCGGATCACGTCACCGGCTTTAACACCCATGAACTGATCTTTACCTTCTACTACACGGTTTGTAGGGATAAGCGTCTTAGACTCAAATTCGCCTTCTACTTGCTTCAGGTCACCGTAGATAAAGTCACCCTCTTCAGAAGTCTCCGGGTTGGTGGTCTTGCCAAATTGGCGTTTCAGGTTTTCGTAAGCCTCATCTACCGTTGTCTGGTCCAGCTCTACAGTGTAACCCTCTACGCTTTTATCAAGCGGAAGGTTGAAGTCTGGCAGCAGGCCAACAGCATACGTGAATTCGAACTCTTTCTGGTTATCCCAGTCAATGTTTTCCTGGCTTGGCTCCGGAAGTGGCTCGCCCAGCAGTTTTACATCGTTATCCTTGATATACTTAGAGATCTCCTCCTGAAGAAGTTTGTTGATAGACTCAACCAGTATGCTCTTGCCATACATCTTCTTGATAAGGCCGGCAGGCACTTTACCAGGTCTGAAGCCTTTGATCTGGGCTTTCTTGCTGAATTCTTTTACTTGCTGCTCAACCTGTGGAGCATAGTCTGCCTCTTCAAGGACTACCTTCAGTTGCGCGTTAGTGCCGTCGGTTTGATTTAATGTAATATTCAAGGCTTACAAAAATTTATTGATGATACATCTAGTAAAAACAAACCCCCAACATGGGCTGTTGAGGGTTTCGTTTGTGTGCGGATGGAGGGACTCGAACCCCCATGCCTCGCAGCGCTAGATCCTAAGTCTAGTGCGTCTACCAATTTCGCCACATCCGCATGTGTGCTTGTTTGTAATGATGGTGCAAATTTACGAACGCTAATTTTAAATGCAAGAGGCCGGCTTAAAAAAAGCGAATATTTTTTCTTCTTTTTCTCAGCCAGTACAGCGTGTAAGCGCTTAATGGTTCAGCATCAGTAAATTGCACGATTCGCATGGCGCAGTGTGTATGAAAGCGGATATTCATGTATATTTGAAACTTAAAACGCCACTGCCTCACTTATACTTATAAACAGTAGCATAAGTATGGCGGCAAGCCCAACTGGCTTGCACACCCAATACTTTCTAGCTTTAGCATGAACATGATCGATCCAGAAGCAGAACGCAAAGAGATCCTTAGACACTACCGCAGATTACTTCGGCACGCCAAGCCTTTCCTGAAGGACAACGACGCAAGATCATCAAGAAGGCATTCAATACATCCGTTGAGGCGCACAAAGACATGCGCCGTAAATCCGGTGAACCTTACATTCTGCATCCGTTGGCTGTGGCACAGATTGCGGTCGAGGAAATCGGGCTCGGTACTACTTCTATTGTGGCGGCTCTGCTGCACGATGTAGTAGAGGATACCGATATGGAGGTAGAGGAAGTTGAGCGTGAGTTTGGGACCAGCGTGGCTCGGATCATCGAAGGTCTGACCAAAATATCCGGTGTTTTCGACTATGGCACCTCGCAGCAAGCCGAAAACTTCCGGAAGATGCTGCTCACATTGTCGGATGACGTACGGGTGATTCTGATCAAGCTGGCCGACCGCTTGCACAACATGCGTACGCTCGACAGCATGCCGCGTCATAAGCAGCTCAAGATCGCTTCAGAAACCATGTACCTGTATGCGCCCCTGGCACACCGCCTGGGACTTTATGCCATCAAGTCTGAACTGGAAGACCTATACCTGAAGTATACCGATACTGAAACCTATAAGGACATTTCAACCAAGATACGACAGACCCGCAGTGCCCGGGGTAAGTTTATCAAGGATTTCATTGCGCCTATAGAGGAAGAGCTGCGCCGGCATGGGTTTAAATTTAACATCAAGGGCAGGCCTAAGTCGATCTACTCTATATTAAAGAAGATCAAAAAGCAGAACATCACCTTTGAGGAGATTTACGACCTGTTTGCCATCCGCATCACGCTGGATGTACCGCTGGAACATGAGAAGGCAGCCTGCTGGCAGGTATACTCAATTATAACAGACTTCTATCAGCCCAACCCCGATCGTCTGCGTGACTGGGTGAACACCCCAAAGGCTAACGGTTACGAGTCGCTGCACACTACTGTTATGAGTAAGTCCGGGCAGTGGGTGGAGGTGCAGATACGCACCAAGCGTATGGACGAGATTGCCGAGCGTGGTTATGCGGCACACTGGAAGTATAAGAGCGATGGCAGCGGGGGCGAATCAGGCCTGGAACTGTGGATAAACAAAGTGCGGGACATGCTGGAGAACAACACGGCCAACGCACTGGAATTTATGGACGAGTTCCGCAAAAACCTTTTTGTAGAGGAGGTGTTTGTCTTTACGCCCAAAGGGGAACTGCTTATACTGCCAGACCGGGCTACCGCACTCGACTTCGCATTTGAAATTCATTCTCAGATCGGCCTGCACTGCCTTGGAGCGAAAGTAAACCAGAAACTGGTGCCGCTCAGCTTCAGGCTGCGCAACGGTGACCAGGTAGAGATCCTAACCTCACAGAAGCAAAAGCCGAATGAAGAGTGGCTGGATTATGTGGTAACGTCCAAAGCCCGATCGCGCATCAAGGAGTACCTGCGTGAAGAGCGTAAAAACAAGTCAGAGCAGGGCAAGATGATGCTGGAGCGTCGCCTTGCCTACGTGAAGGTGCCCGAAACGCAAGGCAACCTGAACAAATTGCTGGCTTTCTTTAACATCCCATCGGTACAGGATCTGCATTACCGCATTGCGACAGGACATATCGATATCAAAAATATCAAAGAGGTTATCTTTACAGCACAGGCAGAACGGGGTGCCTCCATGCTCGAACCCAAGTCTTTTGACCGGGAGGTGCAGAAAATTCGTGGTGTTACTTCTGATATGCTTGTGATAGGGGAGAACACCTCCAACATGAATTATAAGGTGGCAGCATGCTGTAACCCTATACCTGGCGACGAGGTGTTTGGCTTTGAGTCAGAAGAAGACGGTATCGAGATCCACCGCACCAACTGTAAGAAAGGCATAGAACTGATGTCTAACTACGGCAACCGTATTATCAAAGCCAAATGGACCGATCAGAAAGAGCTGGCCTTCCTGGCAGGTATACGGATTAAGGGGACAGACCGCGTGGGCCTGGTCAATGATTTGACCCGTATCATCTCGAACAGCCTTCGGGTAAACATGCGCTCGATCACAATCGATTCGCATGATGGAATCTTTGAGGGGAATATTATGGTTTTTGTAAATGACACCGGCCACCTGGACAAACTGATTCAGCGCATGGGTAAGGTAACAGGTGTGCTAACGGTCGAGCGATTCGACTAAGCCACTACACCTATTATATATAAGAGAGAAAAATCATGGCAGTAGACCAGCAGAATAGAATAGAAGAAGTAAAGAAAATTTTTACGGCGTACCTGGAGAGCAAGGGGCTTCGCAAAACACCGGAGCGTTATGCCATCCTGGAAGAGATTTACTCCCGTTCAGGTCACTTTGATGTGGAATCACTCTACATCAGCATGAAAAACAAGAACTACCGTGTAAGCCGGGCCACCGTGTATAACACCCTCGACCTATTAGTAGAAAATGACCTGGTAAGCAAGCACCAGTTTGGCCGCAACCTGGCACAGTACGAAAAATCGTACGGCTACCGACAGCACGACCACGTAATCTGCACCGAGTGTCACAAAGTGGTGGAGTTTTGCGATCCTCGCATCCATAATATACAGACCATGGTGGGGGACCTTCTAAATTTTCATATCTTGCACCATTCCCTTAATCTTTATGGGGTATGCGGTGATTGCCGCGCCAAAAAAGCAACTGAACAACAGCATGAAGTATCAGACAGAACTAAAGGATGATGTCCTGTTCATCAGACTGGAAGGTGACCTCGTGGCAGGGCCTGACACCCAGAGGCTGATGGCCGTTGCTGAGGAGCAAGTGGAAAATAAAGTATTGTTGTGCGCTGTAGACCTCTCCAATGTTCGTTTCATGGATAGTAGCGGGATGGGGGTGCTGGTTTCACTTCTTACAAAGTTTCGCAATAGAGGGGGAGAGCTTGTTTTGATCAAGCCGTCCGACCACATTCGCAAACTTTTGATCGTTACGAAGCTCAATGCCATTTTTACCATCGCAGAAAATGATAACTTCGCAGCGCAATTCTTAAAGGAATCAATTTACTAACTCATAAATGGCAGTTGACATACTTATAGGTCTGCAGTGGGGCGACGAAGGCAAAGGCAAAATCGTCGACGTACTGGCTCCTACCTATGACATTGTGGCCCGTTTCCAGGGAGGCCCTAATGCTGGACACACACTCGAATTCGAAGGCACCAAGCACGTGCTTCACCAGATCCCTTCTGGAATTTTCCACTCGCATATTCAGAATATCATTGGCAATGGTGTTGTGCTCGATCCGATCGTTTTCCGCACCGAAATGCAGAAACTACAGGACCGCGGCGTAGACGCAGCCCAGAATCTGTTCATTTCTAAAAAAGCGTCGCTCATCCTGCCATCACATAAAGTGCTTGACAGAGTTTCGGAAGAAGCGCTTGGTTCAGGTAAGATCGGTTCTACACTAAAAGGTATAGGACCTACTTACCAGGATAAGATTGGCAGAGTAGGTTTACGCATAGGCGATATACTGGCTGAGGATTTTCAGGATCGTTATAACAAGCTGGTGGATCGTCACCGTAAGACAGTGGAGTTCTATGGACAGACCTTAGAACTTGGAGAGCAGGAGCAGGCATTCTTTGAAGCAGTTGACTATCTCCGTACACTTAAGCTGGTTGATAGTGAGTACATGATTAACGAAGCCTTGAAAAACGGCAAGCGTGTACTGGCAGAAGGAGCTCAGGGTTCACTGCTGGATGTTGACTTTGGCACATATCCATTTGTTACATCATCTACTACCTTGGTGGCTGGCGCCTGTACAGGACTAGGTGTAGCCCCACGATATATAGGAGAGGTATACGGTATCTTTAAAGCATACTGCACCCGGTAGGTAGTGGACCATTCCCTACAGAGTTGCTGGATGAAGTAGGTGATCAAATCAGAAAAGCAGGGAATGAATTTGGTTCTACAACCGGACGTCCGCGTCGCTGCGGTTGGGTAGATTTGCCAAGTTTGAAGTATTCAATCATGCTGAATGGGGTTACCCAACTGAACATGATGAAAGCTGATGTGCTGACAGAGTTCGATACCATAAAGGTGTGTACGCATTATAAATTGGCATCAGGAGAGATAACCGACCAATTACCACACTCACTGGATACCAAAAGCATAGAGCCGGTCTATGAAGAACTGCCAGGCTGGAAAGTAGACCTGAATCAAATTGATACAGTGGAAGCACTTCCAGAAGCATTCAACAATTATATGACTTTCCTGGAGAAGCACTTGGAAGTACCTATCACAATCGCATCAGTGGGGCCAGATAGAAAGAGCACTCTGAGAAGAGAAAAGACCAGCGTATAATATAGCAGACAAGTATAAAACGAGAGAAGCTTCATTCTAAATAGAATGAAGCCTTCTCTCGTTTTAGGGTAATAAAAAAGCATAGAGATATGGAAAACTGCAAATGGATAAAATCAAATATCTGATATAGAAGTCAGCAAAAGAAAGATTAATAAAAACTGAATAGTCAAGGAACTTGTGAAGCATTGATATATGTTAATCAAAAGCCGCTAGTTGAAAAGCTAGGAAAGAGTGAGGATTACCAAGGGCAAATGCACACGTAGCACCATCACTTGATAGGTATAAAAGAGCATTCACGGGTTGAGTACAAAAACCCGAAAGATTTTCTGAAATTATTCGCCGTGCGCCTCAGGCACTTAGGCGGAACCTGCGGGGGAGGGGGCACAAAGGTAGATCTGCCCCCTTGCGGAACCGGATTTTTTGTGGACCTTTGCACTCCCCACACGGTACAACGGGTCGGGGAAAGAGGGCAGCCGGCAGGGCGGCCACCGGTGGTTGAGCCGAAAGGCCGCCAGACGGAAAGAGACTGAAAAAAACTTTGCGCGGGGTGTTGAAGATGTCAGAACTCTTCTTACCTTTGCAGCCCGCTTCGAAAGGAAGGGGATTCTTGAAAGACTGGTAACAGAGCCTGAAGAAAAGAAAAAAAACTTTGCCTTGGTGCTTGCAGGTTGAAAAGATCTGCTTACCTTTGCAGCCCGCTTCGAAATGAAACGGATTCCGGAAGGCTCCTAACAGGGCCGCAGGAAAAAGGAAAAAAAGTTTTGCCAGGTTATTGCGGATTTAAAAAGTCTTCTTACCTTTGCAACCCGCTCCGGGACGAGGGTTTCGAAAGGCGAAAGCGAGGAGTGCTGATCGGTTAAGCGAACCGAAAAGAAGAGAAAAAAAGATTGAGATTTTGCTTGGAAGTTGGAAAATTTTTCCGACCTTTGCACACCGAAAACGAGGA